>CAMVBO010000383.1 GCA_947165745.1 uncultured Clostridia bacterium
GATTTGATTGGATCATACGTATCTGGCAGCAGCGCATCGCGCTTGGAAATCCGCAAGGATTTCGTCCGGGATTCCTCATTCCTCATTCCTAATTCCTCATAGAACAAAGGCGGAGAAGGCGAGTTCTCGCCTTCCCCGCCGTTGGTTCAGGGTCTCAAGCGATTAGCCGAGGATCTCAGCCACGCGCTCGTTCATCTCATCAATGCCCTCTTCGATGGTGTACTCGCGGGTCATGATGAGGCTGTGCTCCTCGTTCAGCACGGTGCTGATTTCGGAGGAATGCTCGGAAGCGGGGATCTCGATGCCCACATACACGGGCACCAGAGCGGCCTTGCTGGCGTCGTCGGTCGGGAAGCCATCGGCGGAAGCCATGGCCTCGGCAACGGTCTCGGAAACCCAAGCGGGACGGGTGCCGGTGGAGGCGGTGGCGATGGAGCCTTCCTCGCCGGCCAGCCAGGAGATGTACTCCCAGGCCAGATCCTTGTTTTCAGACTTGGCGTTTATCATGGCGCCGGTCAGGTTGCCGAAGGAAGAACCGGCGGGGACGCCTTCCTTGTGAGGAACGGAAACGATGCCCCAGTTGAAGTTGCAGGTGCCGTCCTTGATGGCGCCGATCAGCGTGGACACGAACCAGTAGCCCATGGGCATCATGGCGATGTTGCCGTTCTCGAAGGCGGCGGAGTAGTGCAGGCCGGCGGACTTCAGCTCGTCGTAAGCCATGCAGGCGCCCGCGTCCTCCAGATCCTGGTACAGCTGATAGAAGTAAGCCAGGTCGGAGTAGTCGCCGTCGATCAGGGTGTTCTGGCCGTCGCAGACGTCCCAGTTCACAACCGCGCTCAGCCAGGTGTGATAGTGGGTGCCGTACACGCCGTCGGAGGTCATCTTCTTGGCCAGCTCAGCGTACTGCTCCCAAGTCATGTCGTTGGTGGGATATTCGACGTTCGCGGCGTCGAACAGGTCCTTGTTGTAGTAAAGCACCCAGAAGTCACTGCGGAAGGGCAGCGCGTACTGCTGGCCGTCCACGGCGTAGTTGCTCTCGATGCCGGCAAAGCCGCTCAGGTCATAGCTGGAGGCCTCGATGTAGCTGTTCAGGGGCTCTTCGTAGCCCGCCTCCTGCCAGTTCAGCAGGTCGGTGATCTCCTTAACCATGAACACGTCGCTGGTGTCGCCGCCCGCCAGCATGCTGCTGGCCTTAACGGCGTAGTCCTGAGAGGCGACGTCGATGTACTCGATGGTCACGCCGGGATGGGAAGCTTCAAAGGCCTCCTTCTCAGCCGCCAGGTAGGGGGTGGTCTCGGCATCCCAGGCCACGACGGTCAGGGTCTGTCCTTCTTCGGCCACGGCGAAGGACGCCGCGGTGAGCAGCATGATCGCAGCCAGGATCAGAGCAAGCGCTTTTTTCATGGGTAGTTCCTCCTTCTTCCTTGAACGGGCCACGCCCGCCAGATTTCGCACATTGAAACAATTTTCAATGTCTGGGGCTATTATACGTTCAATTCGGACGTTTGTCAATACTTTTCGTAAAGATTCACATATATTTTCACCATAAAATGAAAATCTAGTGGAAATCCATTGAAAATAGCAGTTGAAATTTTCACTTCGATGTGGTATACTTTCATCAGATTACCGCAGGAGGCGATAGGATGGAACCCAGAGCCGCTACCATACACGATGTCGCCGCGCTGGCGGGGGTCTCCCTCGCCACGGTGTCCAGGGTGCTCTCCGGCGGCAGCGCCAGCGCCGCCGCCCGGGAAAAGGTGGAAGCCGCGGCGCGCCAGCTGGGCTATCGCAGGCCCGGTGCGGAGAAGAAGTCGGAAGCCGGGCATGACCACGCCCTGGCGCTGGTGATCTCCGATCTGACCAACCCCTATTACAGCATGCTCTGCGACGGCGCGGAGCAGGCGGCCCGTCGCGTGGGCTGGCCGCTGATCCTGTGCCAGCCGGAGTTTGCCGGCGCGGAGGACGCCGAGATGGAAAGCCTGCTGCGCCTGCCGGTGAGCGGCGCGGTGGTGGTGGGCGCGGCCATGGAGCAGGGCGACCTGGAGGAGATTCGCAAGCGCCTGTGCCGCATCGCCCAGCGCTTGCCCATCGTCACCATCGGCCCCCGGGTGGAAGGGGTCAGCTGCGTGAACATCACCTCCGACCTGTCCCTCAGCGTGCGCAAATCGCTGGCCCACCTGGTCACGCTGGGCCATCGCCGCATCGCCTTCATCGGCGGCTCTGGCGGCATGCGCTCCTCCAGCACGCGGCGCAGGGCTTATTATGAGGAAATGGAGCGGCTGGGCCTGCCCTCCGATCGGGAAATGCGCACGGACGCGGGCTTCACGCCCCAGGCCGGTGAATTTTGCGTGAACCGGCTGTTCAGCGGCGCAACGCTGGAGAAGCGCCCCACCGCCATCATCGCCATCAACGACCTGGTGGCCCTCGGCGCGCTGCGCCAGCTGCAGCGCATCGGCCTGCGGGTGCCCGAGGACGTGGCGCTGATCGGCTGCGACAACCAGTTCTTTACCCCCTACCTGAACCCCTCCCTCACCACGGTGGATCTGCACCCCTTCGACCACGGCGTGACCGCCGTCGAGGAGCTGATCGCCAGTTTGAAGGGCGGCGGCGGCTCCTATTCCCAGATCCGGGAATGTAGCCTGATTGTGCGGGAGAGCTGCGGCGCCATGCTTGGCGCTCGCAGCTTCTGATACGCCCATCCAAGACAAATCCCCATCCGCCCAACGGCGAATGGGGATTTGTCTTGGTTTTCGCGTTTTTCTGGGTTCTTCACGGAAAGTTGTGGGATTGACAGAAACGAGGTAGACAAAAGGAGCA
>CAMVBO010000384.1 GCA_947165745.1 uncultured Clostridia bacterium
CAGCCTGATACGCTCGAAACTGCACATCCCGGACTTTAGAAACACACTCTAGCAAAAAAGCGGCGAGCGTTTATCGCGCCCGCCGCTTTTTTGTGTCCTGTCGTCAGTCCGCCACCACCGTGGGCGTGCCGCTGACGTACTCGTCGTTCCACTGCACATGGCTCGACTGGCTGTAGCCGCTCTCCACCTTGCTCCAGGTGGAATAGTGATAGCCGTTGAAGGTCGAACCGTCTTCGCTGGACAGTGCCAGCACCTCCACCGAGCCGCTGTCCGGCACCTGCATGGGCACGGCCACTACCCAAAAGCTGCCCGACCAGAAGGCCACGGCGTAGTCCGACTGGATGTTGGAAAGGTTTGAATAATTCGCGGCGAAGTTTTCCCATTCGGCGGCGCTGGGCGCCACGTCCGAGAAGGGCAGCAGCGTCACCAGCCGCTCGTATTCGCCGGAAGCCAGATAGCCCACGGCCCTCTTCGCGCTGGAAAACAGCCCGCTGGACAGCTGCGGCACGTCGGCCAGGGCGCTCGCCCCGATCAACAGCAGCGCCAGCATCACGCACAATGCTTTCTTCATGCAAACCACCTCCGGGTGGGTTTTCTGCTTCTTAGATGCAAGGGAGCCCAAAAAGGTTCCAACTGGATTATATCACCGCTTCGCCTTCGCCGCAAGAGCGATTTCTGCGATCAGCGAATCCAGGGCGTCCCTGTCCCGCAGCCGTCCGCTCTTCACGGCGTAGTCGAAGTCCACGCACTTTTCATACAGCCCCGTCAGCCACTCCGCCCGAAGCTTTGCGCACTGCCGCGCGGTCTGCCTGGCGGCGTAGGGATGCATGCCCAGCTGTTGCTGCACGACGGCCACCGGCGTTCCCGCGTCCAGGGCACACTTCATGTGGGCCAGCTGCCGGATCTGCCGGGTGAGCATCGCCAGGATGCCCATCGTGGTCTGGCCGCCCTGCAGGAGACTGTTCACCGTCTGCTGGCCCTTCATCATGTCTCCGGAAAGCAGGCTGTTCAGGAGCTCAAAGATATTGTATTCCAGCGACGCCGGCACGATGGCCCGCACGTCCGCTTCGTCGATCTCGTCCCGATCCTCGCCCAGATAGGCCGCCAGCTTGTCAAGCTCCCCCGAGAGCCGCGTCAGCTCCCGCCCCGCCATGTAGGTGAGGGTGTTGAGCGCCTCCCGGCTGATGTGCTTGCCGTGGGGCTTCAATCGCCCGGCGCACCACTTGGCGAGCTCCGCGTCCGTCAAAAGCTGGAAATCCACCACGACGGCCTGCTTCTTCAGCAGCGTCGTCATCTTCTTGCGGCCGTCCGGCTCCTGGCGCATATAGAACACCAGCGCGCAGCTGACGGGCGGGTTTTCCAGCCACTTCTGCATCCAGGCGGCCTCGTCCTCCTCATTTTTGGCCTTGCCGGGCATCAGGGGCGCCCAGTCCCGCACGGTGACGACGCGACGCTCGCACATCATGGGCATGGTCTCGCAGGCGTCGGTGATCTGCTGGGCGGTGACGCCCTCCAGCGTGGCGTCGTTCAGCGCCTCCAGCCCCGGCGGCAGCAGCTTTTTTCGCAGCGCTTCCAGTGCCTCCCGCTTCACCAGCGCCTCCGGCCCCGTGAACAGATAGACCGGGGCGATGTCGCCGGTTTTCAGCGCCTGATAAAACTCATTCCACGTCATTTTCTGCCTCCAGGTAGGTGTCGATATGCCATCCCTCGCCCTCTGGGACCAGGGTAATCATGCCCGTATCCCGGGTGATGAGCGTTCGCGCGCCGACCGCCTCCAGCTTGTCAAGGGTATCCCGGGACGGGTGACCGAAGTTGTTTTCACCCACAGAGATCACGGCGATTTCCGGCGTGACCGCTTCCAGGAACCGGGCGCTCGTGGCCTTGGCGGAGCCGTGGTGGGCCACCTTGAGCACGTCCGCATCCGGGATGACGGCGGGCTCGCCCGCCTCGCTCAAATCCCCGGTGAACAGCACCCTGTGCCCCTCGCAGGTCAGCAGCGCCAGCATGGACATGTCGTTGACCTCTTCCGGCCTCTCACCCGGCATTGGGGAGAATACCTCCACCTCCGCGCGGCCTTCCAGCGGCACCGTGTCCCCCGCGCGCAGTTCGATGATCGGCACGCCCATATCGCGGGCCAGGTCCATCGCCTCCGTGACGGCGGGGGAGGTGTCCTCCGGGGAATACCATCCCTCGGGCACGTAGATCGCCCCGGGGCGGAAGTTGGTCAGCACGTCTGAAAGTCCCCCGGCGTGGTCCTGGTGCGGGTGGGACAGGAACACCGCGTCCAGATGCAGGCAGGTGGCGTTCAGATAGTCCGCCGCCGGGGTGTAGGTGTCGCCCGCGTCGAATAGATAGGTGTGTCCCCGGGTACGCACGATGGCGCAGTCCGCCTGCCCGGCGTCCATGAACACCACCGCGAAGGGCCAGGCGCTGCCAAAGGCGATGGTCGTGGAGACGCAAGCCAGCGCCAGCAGAGAAAAGGGCAGCCATCTGCGCACGCGCAAACTGATCCTGCTCAAATCCGAGGCCGCCAGGATCATCAGCCAGTGGATCAGCACCAGCCACCCGGGATACCGCCCAAAGTGCGCCCCGGCGACGGGGAGTCGCGTGCTGAAATGCGTGGCGGACACCAGCAGCGAAAACAGCCAGTCCGGCGCCTTCGCCGCCAGCGCGCCCAGCGGCAGCCCTATCGCCGAGAGGATCAGCGCGGCCAGAGCCATCACATAGCCCAGCATGCACAGCGGCACGCACACCAGGTTGAACGGCAGCGACAACAGCGGCTGCACGCCAAAGAAGGCCACCACC
>CAMVBO010000385.1 GCA_947165745.1 uncultured Clostridia bacterium
CGAATACGGTGATCTGATCGTCCACCTTGGTGGCCGTCATGTTGAGCACAGCGCCGCCGTAAGTGGCGCTCGGCGTAACGACCACGCAGTCTGCCGCGCTGGCGCCGAGAGCGCACAGGCTGAATACCAGCATTACTGCCAGGATCAGAGAAAGGGTTTTCTTCATAAGTATTCCTCCTTTAAATATATTCCTTTCCTGGTTCAATCATAATAACACCAACATGGGTGATTGACAAGCATCATCATCAAAAAATTAAGCTAATCAAAAACTCTTCCGCCCCTAAGCGAAGCTCCGGAGTGAGTGTGTTCACATAATATTCATCATTAGCACAGCTAAAGAAAAGCTCTAACAGAATTCGCGCATATTTCAGGATAATCATCATCAAATGCCTTTTTCTATGACGAAAAGTAAGAATCTTTTCACAAATTATGTCGTAGAAGGCTTGACAAACGGCCAAATTTCGTTCATAATTGCATAGAATGAAGAATAAAGTGCGATAGTGTTCGCACATAACTATGGCGGAAAAGAGGAAGCGCGATGGCATATAAGCGTCTGGGTGAGCTGCTGGTAGCAGCCGGAACGATTTCAGAAGAGGAACTTGCACGCGGGCTTGCCCTGCAGAAGGGCACCAAAGAGCGCCTCGGCACCGTGCTGATCTCCAACAATATCATCACGGAGGAAAAGCTCATCGAAGCCCTGCAGATGCAGTTGGGCATCGAATTTGTGGACCTGACGAAGGTCAATATCCCCACGGAGCTGGCACAGGCTCTGCCGAAGAATATTGCGAAGCAGTATCAGGTCGTTCCCGTGCGCGCGGTGAAGGATGAGCTTTATCTGGCCATGAGCGACCCCATGAACTTCTATGCGATCGAGGAAGTTCGCAAAGCTGTCCGCAAGAAGGTCGTGCCCATGGTGGCGACGGCCGCCGCCGTGGAGCGCGCCATCCAGGTGCTTTACGGCAATGAAGGCGCCGCCAAGGCCATTGAGGAGATGAAGCGGGAAGCCGCCGCGTCCCAGGATGTGAGCGTTCCCGACGCCGCTTTCGTCTCCAATCAGCTGGGGGACGACACCATCAGCAACGCTCCCACCATCCGGCTGGTGAACGCCATCATCGAGCGTGCCATCACCGAGCGCGCCAGCGATATCCATCTGGAGCCCCGGGAGAATGAGCTGCAGGTCCGCATGAGGATCGACGGCCTGATGCGCTATATCATGACGGTCCCCCGCGATCTGCAGGGCAGCGTCATTTCCCGTATCAAGATCATGAGCAGCCTGGACATCGCGGAGCACCGCATCCCCCAGGACGGGCGTTTCAACGTGAAGATGAAGGACAAGGACATCGACCTCCGTGTCTCCACGCTGCCCACCGTTTACGGTGAGAAGATCGTTGCCCGTCTGCTGGACAAATCCGGCCAGAAGCTCTCCAAGGATGCCATCGGGCTTACCGGCAGCGATCTGCAGAAATATGAGCATATGCTCCATTGCCGCAGCGGCGTGCTGCTGATCGTGGGCCCCACCGGTTCCGGTAAATCCACCACCATGTACACCATGATCGACGACCTGAACAAGGACGACGTGAACCTGGTCACCTTGGAGGACCCCGTGGAATACAACGTGGACGGCGTCAACCAGGTCCAGATCAATGAAAAGACCGGCATGACCTTTGCCAACGGCCTCCGCGCCATCCTTCGTCAGGACCCGGACATCATCGCCGTGGGCGAGATCCGTGACGGTGAAACGGCGGACATCGCCATGCGAAGCGCCATCACCGGCCACGTGGTCCTTTCCACCATACATACCAATGACGCCGTGGGCACCATCGAGCGTCTCTACGACATCGGCGTGGAACCTTATCTGGTATCCAGCGCCATGCGGGGCATCATCTCCCAGCGTCTGGTGCGCCGGATCTGCCCCAACTGCAAGGAAGCCTATGAGCCCAGCGAGGACGAGCTGCTGGAGCTGGGCATGCCTGCCAAATCCGGTATGCTGTTCTATAAAGGAAAGGGCTGCCCCAACTGTTTCCACACCGGCTACCGCGGCCGTACCGCCGTTTTCGAGATGCTGGAGATCACCAGCAAGGTTCGGGCCATGATCTCCCGCCGCGCCGGGCGTGACGAGATCGAAACGGAGCTGAAGAAGCCCGAAAGCGGTTTTGTCTCCCTGCGGAAAAACGCCCTTCGTCTGGTACTGGAAGGTGTGACTACCGGCGAAGAAGTCCTGCGCGTGATCAGCGAAGAAGACTGAGCGGGGGAGGACAGTTGCCATGATGACGATAGAAGAAATGGTGGCCAAGGCGAAAGCCGAAGGCGCCTCCGATATCCATCTGATCTGCGGCATCCGACCCAAGTATCGCGTCAGCGGCAGCCTGGAGGATATGATCGACGAGGTCATGACGCCGGACGACTGCATTGCCGCAGCCCGCTTCCTTTGCGGGGACCGTTACGACGAATTCGACCAGATCGGCGAGCTGGACGCCGCCGAGACCTATGCGGACAACCGCTGCCGTATCCATGTGTTCAAGCAGCAGGGATTCCCCGCTGTGGCCCTGCGTCTCCTGCGGGAGGAGATCCCCAATCTGAACAATCTGGGCCTGCCTCCCATCGTGCCGACGCTGACGGAGCTGCATAAGGGCATCGTGCTGGTCACCGGCGAGACCGGTTCCGGTAAATCCACCACGCTGGCCGCCCTGATCGATTCCATCAACCATAAATATAAATATCATATCGTCACGCTGGAGGACCCGGTGGAATACATCTACCAGCCGGCTCCGTGCGCCATCAAGCAGCGTG
>CAMVBO010000386.1 GCA_947165745.1 uncultured Clostridia bacterium
ATGTCGCTCTGGCGCACGATGATGTATTCCTCGCCGTCCAGCTTCACTTCGGTGCCGGCGTACTTGGAGTAGATGACCTTTTCGCCAACCTTGATGTTCATCTTGATCTCCTTGCCGTCCACGTTTCCGCCCGGGCCAACGGCCAGGACTTCCGCCATCACGGGCTTTTCCTTCGCGGAATTGGTCAGGATGATGCCACCCTTGGTGGTCTCCTCGGCCTCCAGATTCTTGATGACCACGCGGTCGCCCAGCGGCTTGATCTTCATTTTCAATTACCTCCCGGTTGTTTTTGGATTTGTTAGCACTCTTAAAATATGAGTGCTAACCCTTGCAGATCATAGTTTAACCATTATATATGGAAAAATCAAGCCCCTATTGGCTGGATTTTGTGTTAAATGTTGGAGAAATGAGGGCGGGAAGCGGAAAAAGTGCGGTTTGATGTATCGGGGCGATGCGCCGCCCGAAGCAATCCGATCCCTCGCCACGGCACAAAAAAAACGGCCCATCGCTTCGCAATGAACCGCGTTTGGCGTAATCTGACGATTACAGGTCAACGCTGCCCTCAACTTCCTTGTTGACGACATAGTAGGCCTTGGCTTCCTCGGGCTTCACGTAGATGTCCAGGTCGGCGATCTCGGTCAGCTTGTGGCCGGCGTCCTTCCAGTTCTTCTTCACGTTCGCCTCAACGGCAGCCAGGTCGAACTCCTGACCGTTGAACTGCAGAACAAACTGCTGGTTGATCTTAGCCATGGTGTTACCTCCTGATCAAATATCGAAATGTCCGCACAACGCAAGTTGCATTATGCTGCAATCAATATAGCAAATTGAACGTAAACTTGCAAGATTATTCATGTGAAATTGCACTTTGCAAATTAGGCAACTATCACAAACCTTTTTGGCGCCCTCGCCGGCTTTGCCGGTCATTTTAAGAAAATAAGGCAAAAGGGCCTGGAGGTAGGCCTTGGGGAGCTGGATTGCCACGGCCCGCGGCCTCGCAATGACATTGTGCGTGACACGGTACGTCATTGCGAGGAGCGAAGCGACGTGGCAATCCGGCCCTTTATCCTGTAGGGGCGGCGTTGCCGTGACGGAAGAAGTCGCCGCACGCTGCGGCAATGCCCTGATGAGTGAATCCGCACGGCAACGAAAGGGGTCCGGGGCAATGCCCCGGGGCTATCTGTGCGCGTCCTTCCATTCCTCGATCTGGCGCAGGCGCGCCGCGAACCCGGCCTCCTCCCCCTGGTCGGTGGGGCGGTAATAGCGCTTGCCGGCCATGGATTCGGGCAGGCAGGTCATGTTGGTCAGCTTGTCCTTGGCGTCGTGGGCGTACTGATAGCCCGCGCCGTAGCCCACGTCCGCCATGAGGCTCGTCACCGCGTTGCGCAGGTGCAGCGGCACCGGCTCGGAGATCTCCCTGGCCGCGTCGCGCTTGGCAGTCTCGTAGGCGGCGTACAGCGCGTTGCTCTTGGGCGCCAGCGCCATATAGACCACGGCCTGGGTCAGGTGCACGCTGCACTCCGGCATGCCGATCAGCCGGCAGGCCTGGAACGCGGCCACGGCCTGCTCCAGCGCCCGGGGGTCCGCCAGGCCCACGTCCTCGCTGGCGAAGCGGGTGACGCGCCGGGCCACGTAAATGGGGTCCTCCCCGGCCTCCAGCATCCGGGACAGCCAGTACACCGCCGCGTCCGGATCGCTGTTGCGCATGGATTTGTGCAGCGCGGAGATCAGGTTGTAGTGCTCCTCGCCGCCCTTGTCGTACAGCAGCGACTTCTTCGAGATGCACTGCTCCAGCGCGTCCTCGGTCACGGTGGTGCGGCCGTCCGCGTCCAATTCGCCGTTCAGCACCACCATCTCCAGGGTGGACAGCGCCACCCGGGCGTCGCCGTTGGCGAAGGCCGCGATCTTCTCCAGCATCCCCTCCGGCAGCGCGACCTCCTGGCCGCCGAAGCCCCGGGGGTCGGAAAGGGCGTGACGAAGCAGACCGGTCAGCTCCTCTGTGGACAGCGCCTGCAGCACGAACACCTTGCACCGGCTCAGCAGCGCGGCGTTCACCTCAAAGGAGGGGTTTTCTGTGGTCGCGCCGATCAGCACGATGCTGCCTTTTTCCACAAAGGGCAGAAAGGCGTCCTGCTGGGCCTTGTTGAAGCGGTGAATCTCGTCCACAAACACGATGGTCCGCTCGCCGAAGCGGCGGTTGTCCTCCGCCTGCTCCATCACGCCGCGAATCTCCTTGATGCCGCTGGTAACGGCGGAGAAGTCGATGAAGGCGGACTTGGTGCGCCGGGCGATGATCCGCGCCAGTGTGGTCTTGCCCACGCCCGGCGGGCCCCAGAAGATCATCGAGGACACCTGGTCGCCCTCGATCAGCTTGCGCAGCACCTTGCCATCGCCCAGCAGGTGCCTCTGCCCGGCGAATTCCTCCAGCGTCTGCGGCCGCAGACGCGCCGCCAGCGGCTGACCCGCCGGCCGGTCAAACAACGTCATCTGTTCCATGGGCGCCTCCGCGTGTGTCGTTACCTGTATTATAGCGGGGTTGAGGCGGGTTGGCAAGCCGTATCAATAAACGAAGAAACGATGCGGATTAGAGTGTGTTTCTAAATTCCCCAAGATGCATTTTCGGCGCCTTGAACTGCATTTCTGCGTTGGTTTCCCTTGACTTAGCGCCACTAAGCCTGCGGAAAACCGCCTTGAAATGCAGCCCAACCCACTCGAAACTGCACATGTCTCATTTTAGAAACACACTCTAGGTAGCTACTGATTAATTCGAGGAGGTATGGTATAA
>CAMVBO010000387.1 GCA_947165745.1 uncultured Clostridia bacterium
CCAGAACACCACCTCCGAGCAGATGAAGATGTTCCTGACCCGCATGGGCATGGGCTCGAAGATGGTCATCACCGGCGACGTCACCCAGATCGACCTGCCCATGGGCAAGAAATCCGGTCTGGTGGAGGCGCTGGAAGTGCTCAAGGACGTGAGCGACATCGGCATCGTGCGCCTGACCCACAAGGACGTGGTGCGCCACGAGCTGGTGCAGGCCATCGTGCGCGCCTACGAAAAGCACGCCCAGAGGAACGAGCGAACCGAGCGCAGGCCTCGGGTCTTCCGCCCGTAGGAGGATTGAACCATGAGACAGAGAAAACGCAGGGACGGCGCCGCGAAGCTGGCTCCGGTGCTGAAAAACGCGCTGATCATCGCGGTGGCGTATATCCTGCTGGCGACCATGCTGGTGCTGGGCGCGACGCCGGAACAGCATGACATCCAGGTGGGCTCCCCCGCTCCGATGGACATACTGGCCACCAAGGACGTCAACGACGTGGTGACCACCGAGGAGCACCGGGAGGCCGCCGCCGCCATGGTGGAGCCCAGCTACAAGAGCATCGACTTTTCCGTGGTCGGCACGGTGACCGCCGACATGGAAACCGTGTTCAGCCAGCTGACAGCGCTGCGAAGCAACGGTTCTCCCGATCCCGCCGTGGTGACGGACGACGAGCTGGAGGCGCTGAACCGCGCGCTGCCCATCCGTTTGAACCGGGACGAATACCAGGCGCTGATGACCTGTGATGACGAGACGCTGGAAAAACTGACCAACGACGCCGTCATCAACGTGCGCGACACGCTGATCTCCACGCTGCTGGAGGGCCAGGAAGGCGCGGCGGTGAACCGGCTGTCCCGGACGCTGGCGGCGGCGGGCTACGCCCAGCCGCTGGTTTCGCTGGCCACGGACGTGATCAACGCCACCATCCAGCCCAACATGCTCATCGACGCGGAGATCACCGAGGCCAACCGCCAGAAGGCCCGGGACGCCGTGGAGATGGAGACCTGCGTGAAGGGCGAGGTGATCGTGCGCCGGGGCGAAATCGTCACCCAGGCGCAGTACACGATGCTCTCGTCGCTGGGCCTTCTGAAGGAGGATTCCCTGGACTGGCCGATGCTGGCGGGCATCGCACTGATCGTGGCAATGCTGATGGGCTGCGCGGCGCTCTATCTGAATCGATACGGCAGGAAGCTGGAGACCAAGTCCATCCTGCTGCTGTGCCTGATCGCCGTGGTGGTGACGGGCGTGTGCCTGGCGTTCAGCCGATTGAACGCCTACATGATGCCCCTGTCGCTGGGGCTGATGCTGGTGGCGCTGCTGTATGACCAGCGCATCGCCCTCTACTTCAACATCGCCATGGGCTTCCTGGCCTCGCTGCTGATGAACGCGGGCGGCGGTCTTTTCACCGTGACCATGTTCTCCGTCATCCTGATGAGCATGGTGGCCGCGCCCATCGTGCTGGCGGTGTTCAGCCACAGCATGCAGCGCACCAGCCTGCTGCTGGCGGGCGTGCTGGTGGGTGTCAGCAACTTCGTCTGCACCATGTCCGTGGGTCTGATCAACAGCGCGGAGCTGGGCGACGTGCTGATCAACGCGCTGTGGGCCATGTCCAACGGCATCATCAGCGCTATACTGTGCATCGGCCTGCAGCCGCTGCTGGAGGCGATATTCAACCTGGCCACCAACAGCAAGCTGATCGAGCTGTCCAACCCCAACCAGCCGCTGCTGCGGCGGCTGCTGCTG
Organism: uncultured Clostridia bacterium; assembly: GCA_947165745.1. The sequence goes on from CAMVBO010000387.1 coordinate 1,736, forward strand.
GAAGCGCCGGGCACCTATCACCATTCCATCATCGTGGCGAACCTGGCCGAAGCCGCCGCCAGCGCCGTGGGCGGCAACGCCCTGCTGGCCCGCGTGGGCGCCTATTACCACGACGTGGGCAAGCTGAAGCGCCCCATCTACTTCAAGGAAAACCAGATGGGCGACAACCCCCACGACCGCACGGACCCGAGGGTCTCAGCCGCGATTCTGACGGCCCATCCCAGGGACGGCGCGGCTATGGCCCAGAAGGCCAGGATCCCGGAGCCGGTACTGGAGATCATTCGCCAGCACCATGGCGACGGCGTGGTGCTCTGGTTCTATGACAAGGCCGTGAAGCAGTATGGCGCGGAAAACGTGGACATCAACGCCTTCCGCTATGAAGGTCCCCGCCCCCGCAGCAAGGAGGCCGCCGCCGTGATGCTGGCGGACACCATCGAAGCCGCGGCCCGCAGCGTGCCCGACCCCAACCCGGAGAAAATCGACGAGCTGATCCACAAGCTGGTGCGCAACAAGCTGAACGACGGCCAGCTGGACGAGTCCGAGCTGACCTTCGGCGATCTGGAGAAGATTTGCAGCGCGTTTTCCACGGTGCTGACCGGCGTGTTCCACGAGCGCATCGAATATCCCGACGTGAAGCTGCCGCCGCGTGCGGAAGCGCAGCCCGCCGCGGAGCCGGAAAAGCCCTCGGGGGCTGAAAAGAGCGCTGCGGAAACATCCCCCGCGCCGCAGCCGCCTGTCGCGGAGCCGAAGCCGGAGCCGTCCAGGGAGGCCGTCGCGGAACCCGCGCAGCCTGAGCCCGCGCCCGCCGCGGCGACGATGCCGCCCCAACCCAAGGAGGCGTCCGACAATGGCGATTGAGCTGCAATGGGAGATCCCCATGCCAGAGGACATGGACGGCCTTGAGGCCCTGCTGGACCGCGTGGCGGAGGCCTGCTTTGAGGCCGAAGGCATCCGGGGCGCGGGCTTCGGCGTGCAGATCGTGGACGACGAAGCCATCCGGGCGCTGAACCGGGATCTCCGCGGGGTGGACAAGGCGACGGACGTACT
>CAMVBO010000388.1 GCA_947165745.1 uncultured Clostridia bacterium
AAGGCCAGGTTGCCGTTGTCCACCCAGGAGATGGGCATCAGCTGGGTGAAGCCCAGGCCGGTGGTCGCGGCGCCCGCGGCCTCGGCCATGGCGATGCCGTCGCCCTGCAGGCTGGAGCGGTTGGTGGTCTTGGTGGCGGTGGACAGGTACTCGGTGGACCAGTACACGTTGTTGTCCAGCACCATGTTGATGTTCGCGGCATATCCGCCGGTGGCCAGGATGACGCCCTTGGAGGCCTTGGCGGTCACTTCGGTGCCGTCATAGGTCTCGGCCTTCACGCCGGTCACGCGGCCGTCTTCGACGATCAGGTCGGTGGCGGTGGTGCGCAGCATGATGTTGTTCTTCTCGTTGGCTTCGTAGATGGTCTTCATGGGCGCGGCGAAGTAGCTGCCCCAGCGGCCCATCTCCGGCTCGCCGTCGCCGTCCAGGTCGATGGTGGAGCCGACGAACTCGTTTTCACGATACCACAGCGCGCCGATCAGGGTGGGCTGAGTGTCCTCGACGAAGGTCGCACCCTGCTCCTCCAGCCACTCCTTCAGGCCCTGGCCGTCCTTGATGAACTGGCTGACCAGATCCACGTCGCCGTAGATCCACTCGCTCTTGTCCGCGCTCTGGCGCAGGCCGCCGTAGTAGGTCTGGAAGATGTGCAGGTTCACGGTGGAGAACAGGGTCAGCTGGTTCTCGGGGGTGCCGGCGTCCAGCTGGGGCTGCGCCCAATCCAGATAGGCCTGGATTTCCTTCTTCAGCTCCTGCAGGATGGGCAGGTACTCGGCGTGTACGCCGTGCTTGGACAGCTCCAGCGCGTCACCGGCCACGAACTCGTTGTCCTTGTAGTAGTCCTCGTCAAAGGGCTCTTCGGACCAGTTCAGGATCATCTTCAGCTCGTTGATGCAGCCCTGCACGGACTTTACCTTGTCGTAGGTCTGGCCGTCGAACTCATAAACGCCGGTGGTGGCGTCCGGGTCGGCGGGATCCCACACCAGGTAGGGCATCACGGACTGATACTGACCGCCGGAGACCAGCGTGTTGCCGCCGACCTCGGCGTTCTTCTCGATCACCAGCACGGTGTTGCCGTCCTGGGCGGCCTGAGCCGCGGCGGCCATGCCCGCGCCGCCCGCGCCCACCACGACCACGTCGTAGTCCAGGGCGATGGCATCGCTGGCGGTGTGCTCGATCTTGGCGGACTTGAAGGCGTCCATGTTGGTGCAGCCGGCCTGCTCGGCGGTGTCCAGCACGGCGCTGCGCAGCGCGCGGGTGGAGAAGGTGGCGCCGGAGACGCCATCCACGCCCGCGCCGTTGGCCTCGATCATCTCGGGGATCATGATGTCAAAGGCGGGGGTGCCCACATGGCCGGTCTCCACGCTGTTGACGATCTCGATCTTCTCAATGGCGCTGTCGGTGTAGGTGACGGCCACGGTCAAGGGGCCGTTGTAACCGTCCGCTGTGGCCTCATAGGTGCCGGCGGTGAAGGCCATATCGGCGGCCTCGGCGGCGCCCTCATCGGAACCGGCGCTGGCCAGGGCGGCCTTCACGGCGTCCACGACGCCATTGCTGGTGAAAGTCGCGCCGGTGGTGGTGTCGACGCCCTCCACGGTGCCGGCTTCCACGATGGCGGCGATGAGCTTTTCAACGCTGTTGGCGCGCTCAATGCCGGCGGTGGGGTAGGTTTCATTGGAATCGTCAACCGTCAGCGCGGTGATCTTGCCGTCGGCGTCGACGGTCACTTCCACGCTCACCTCACTGGCAAAGCCCTGGGCGCTGCCGGTGAGAACGGTGTCGCCTTCCGCGAACGCCACGCAGCCCAGCAGCATGCAGGCGCTCAACATCAAAGCAAGCAGTTTCTTCATGGTATCCCTCCTGTTTGAATTATAGACGGGCGTGATGCCAATCATACAAATAAATAATATCAGATTACAACCGGGAAGTCAATGGAATTGCGGGCAGCGTAGCCGCAAATGGAAAATATTGAACATATGATGACGTATACTGATGGTTGATAAAATGAGCCGTTCCATGTATAATATATAAGGATTATTATGCTGTTTCCCCGGAGGATCGGACGTTGAGAGGACTGCGGTTATTGCTCCTTACGCTGGCGATGTGCCTTGCGCTTGCCGGATGTGGACAGGTGAAAGCGCCTGAACAGGGCGCGGTTTCCATGCGCCTGGACGGCGCTGCGGCGGAGGGAGGCTCCATTGAGCCGGGGAAGGGCGGCCTGCGGGTCTATATCACGCTGAACGGCTCGCCGCTGATCGACCTGCCCTTCGGCGAGGCGCACACGATCACCGTTTCACAGCCCGGCATCGGCGAAAACACCGTTGCCATGACCGAAGAGGCCGTATTCATGGAAAGCGCTGACTGCGACGGCCAGGACTGCGTGCAAATGGGTGAGGTCACCGCTCAGAACCTGGAGCTGCGGGTGCTGGGAGGCTTCATCGTGTGTCTGCCCCACAGGCTGTCCGTGGAGGTCCGCGAGCCGTGATCGATGGAGGAAATCACGTGAATTCAAAGGCAAAATATGTCGCGCGCTTCGGCCTGCTGACGGCGCTGGCACTGGTGCTGGGCTGGCTGGACAGGGCTGTGCCGGTGACGTGGTTTTTGAGTGGCGCGGTGCCGGGCATCAAGCTTGGACTGGCGAACACGGTGCTGCTCTACGCGGTCTATCTGATGGATTGGAAGGGCTGTGTGGCGCTGATGCTGGCAAAGGTTCTGCTGTCAGGATTCATGTTCGGCTCCATGAGCGCCATCATTTACAGCCTGACCGGCGGCGTGCTCA
>CAMVBO010000389.1 GCA_947165745.1 uncultured Clostridia bacterium
CCGGCTGCCGCCTGGTGGACGACCTGGCCAGCAAGAGCTATCCCATGCCGCTGGATACCAGCGACCAAGACATCGTGTTCGTGGGCCGCATTCGCGACGACCTGACCGACGAAAAGGGCTTAAGCCTCTGGTGCTGCGGCGACCAGATCCGCAAGGGCGCGGCCACCAACGCCATCCAGATCGCCGAGCTGCTCGTCAAATAGGCATTGTTTCAAAGGCGCTGTCTCAAAACGCATTTGAGGCAGCGCCCTTTCATTTGGAGGAATTGAATCCATGGGCTGGTCTTTTTCCGTAACGCTGGCGCATCCGGACGGGACGCCGGGCAAGGCAAAGCAGGCGCTGCTTCGGGCATTCAAAAAGTCGATGGGCTATGTGCCGGCAAGGGACGGCCAGGAACCGGAGGCCGCCGTGACGCTCTATCGAGCAGGCGGTTGGATTGCCATGGTATCGGAGGAGCTGGACTTCTCAGCGGACATCGATCAGGGCGAGCCGCAGCTGCAAAGGCTGTCTGCCGCGCTGGAAATGCCGTTGATCCATTTCAGCAATTATGACAGCGACGCGCTGCTGGAAGCGGTCACTGACGGCCGGCATACCCATTTCGCCTGCTGCGGCGATCCGGATACGCTGGCTGGGTTTGGCATGCCCGTGGGACCGGGTGATCTTTCACTGCTCGATAAAATGCTGCCGGATGAGACATCGCGCGCACGGCTGCGGGAAATCCTGTCCAGCCGCCCGGTGTTTTCAGAGGATATCGTCGCTCAACTCTCGTCGCTGCTTGCTTTCCCGAAGGGTCTTGCGCTGCTCTCGCCCGGCGCGGAGCCCTGGGCTGTGCTCAATCTGGTAAAGGCGGCGCCGAAGGAACGCGTTTCCCGCCTGCTGCCCGCCGATATGCCGCCCGCTCTGGACGCAGCGTCCACTTCCCATATCAACGGCGAATTTGTGGTCCTGGATGCCGCTTGCGGCGGCGGGGAGGGGCGCGGGCTGCGCGTCACCATCCTCCCGGAAAACTACGACGGGTCCGATTGGGAGATCCCAGTGGTCACGTTCCTACCGCCCGGCGAGCAGATCCCCGATCGCTTCCGACATGCCGCCTTCGTCGTGCCCCGGTGTAAGACCATCGACCCGGATGGCCGCGCAGGCTGGGTGGCGGAATGCCCGGACCTGCCGCTGCACCGTGGAATGAATCCGGAATACGCGCGCATGCATCCGCTCAAAGCGCAGCGCTATCACGGGGATCACGGCGCCCTGATCTACCTGGCCTTCTTCAAAAAAGACCCGGGCCTGCCGGATCCCGCGGCCCGCGTCACCCGCTTTATCCTCACGCCCATGGAGAACCCGTCGGGGTCCGTGAGCAGCCAGCTTATACTGTATCCCTTTGAAGCGCAGTACTGCGAGGGAGAGATCGTCAACGACTGGTGGATGGGCCCCTATTCCCCCTTCTCCCACAAATAAAACCCCATCTTAACCCCTGCTGCGTGGCAGGGGCTTTGCTTTTGCCCTAAAATATTACCAACGCTGACTGAAAGGAGCCGCGCGGCGCGGCTGTCATTATGAGCGATACCGAGAACAACTTTATCGAATCCATCGAGCAGGAAGAACCAGCCGAAGGTTCACAGGTCGGCTTCGAGGCGATGAACCTTTTGCCGGAGATCCGCAAGGCGGTGGAGGCCATGGGATTTACCGAGCCCACGGACATCCAGCGCCAGGCCATTCCCCTGCTTCGCGGCGGCGCGGACGTGATCGGCCGCAGTCAGACCGGCACGGGCAAGACCATGGCCTTCGCCATCCCGGCGGTGGAGATGATCGACCGCACGGAGGCGGAACCCACCGTGCAGGTGCTGATCCTCTGCCCCACGCGGGAACTGGCTCAGCAGGGCTGCGAGGAGATCAAAAAGCTGATCCGATTCATGCTGAACGTGTGGCCGGCGGACGTCTACGGCGGCGCGGCCATGGACCGTCAAATCTACAAGCTGAAGCGGGCCAACCTGGTGATCGGCACGCCCGGGCGCGTGATGGACCACATGCGCAGAGGCACGCTGTCGCTTTCAAACGTGAAGCTGGTGGTGCTGGACGAGGCGGACGAGATGCTGTCCATGGGATTCAGGGAGGACATCGAGGCCATCCTGCAGGACGTGCCCGAGTCGCGGCAGACCGTGCTGTTCTCCGCCACGATGCCCGACGCCATAATGGAGCTGACGGACAGGTTCATGCGGGACCCGCAGCTGATCGAGATCAACGCCGAGCAGGTGACGCTTGAAAACATCCACCAGCAATACATGGAAGTGCCCATGGGGCGCAAGCTGGACGCGCTGAACCTGCTGCTTCGGGCGGTGGAGCCGGAGCGCTGCATGATCTTCTGCAACACCAAGCTGATGGTGGACGAGGTATCGAGCTACCTCAATAAAAACGGCTTTGGCTGCGAGGGCATCCACGGCGACATGAACCAGAGCCAGCGCACCCGCGTGATGGAGGGCTTCAAGTCCGCGCGCATACCGATCCTGGTGGCCACGGACGTGGCGGCGCGGGGCATCGACGTTAACGACATCGACTACGTCATCAACTACGACATGCCCCAGCACAGCGAGATCTACGTGCACCGCATCGGCCGCACGGGCCGCGCCGGCAAGGAGGGCACCGCCATCACGCTGTGCAGCGGGCGGCGGCAGTTCTTCGGCATGCGGGACATCCAGCGGATGACCCGGTCCACGGCGGAGCCGATCCCCATCCCCACCATCGCCCAGATCCGCCAGACGCAGAACG
>CAMVBO010000390.1 GCA_947165745.1 uncultured Clostridia bacterium
TTGCACATTAGATTATGAGCCGCGCCGCGGATTCATGCCGGGACAAATTGCCTATGATTTGCATATATTATGCGTCAGATTATTCACTCTGATCCTTGATCCGCCCCGGAAATCCGCCGAATCAAGCGGCCCAAAATGCCATATCAAAACGTAAATTATGCATAAAATTGCAATTCAACCTTGCAAAACAGCTTTATATCGGTTATAATTGCAGTAATCCAATTCTCATAATACAAATTCTGGGAGGTTCAGCCTCAATGGATAACGCACAGGAGCTTATTCAGCGTTTGAATCACAGCGGCAAAAAACTTTCAAAAAGCCACCGTCGCATCGCGGAGTGCATCGTCACCCACTATGACAAGGTGGTGTTTATGACGGCTTCCAAGCTGGGGGAGTACGTGGGCGTGTCCGAATCCACGGTCGTGCGCTTCGCGGCGGCCCTGGGCTACAGCGGCTATCCCCATCTGCAAAAGGCGCTGCAGGAGTTGATCCGCCATCGCCTGACCGCCTCCCAGCGCTTTGAAATGACCTCGGACATGGATCACGCCCAGGTACTGAACAAGGTGCTCAAGGCGGACATCCAGAACATCCGCTCCACGCTGGACGAAATGGACATCAATGCCTTTGAGGACGCCATCGAAAAGATCATCGGCGCCCGCAGCATCTATGTGCTGGGCCTGCGCGCCTCCGCGCCCATCGCGGAATTCTTCGGGCACTATCTGCGCTTCATCTTCCCGAACGTCACCGTGGTCACCAGCGGCGTCAGCGACGTGTTCGAGCAGCTGGCCCGCATCGGCGACGGGGATCTGCTGATCGGCATTTCATTCCCGCGCTACACGGCCCGATCCATCGAGGCGATGGAGTTTGCCCGTTCCCGCGGCGCTTCGTTGATCGCCATTACCGACGGGCCGCTTTCGCCGCTGCACGCCACGGCGGACACCTGCCTGATGGCCAAGAGCGACATGTCCTCCTTCGTGGATTCCTTCGCCGCGCCGCTGTCGCTGATCAACGCCCTGATCGTGGCGCTGGGCCAGCGCCGCCGGCACGAAGTGACGGAATACTTTGCAGAGATGGAAAACATCTGGGGCAAGTACGACGTGTACCTGGCAAAGACCACCGAATGACGGGGGAAAGCTATGAGCCAGAAGAGGATCATTGTCATTGGCGGAGGCGCGGCCGGTATGATGGCCGCGCTCTTTGCGGCAAAGGGCGGCGCGAGCGTTACGCTGCTGGAGCGCAATGAGAAGCTGGGGAAGAAGGTATACATCACCGGCAAGGGCCGCTGCAACCTGACCAACGCCGCCGACATGGAGGAATTCCAGCGCAACATCTTTCGGAATCCCCGGTTCATGTACGCGGCGTTTGCCAATTTGGACAATCGCGGCGTGATGGACCTGATGGAGTGCCTGGGCACGCCGGTCAAGGTGGAGCGGGGCAGCCGCGTGTTTCCCTGCTCGGACAAGGCCAGCGATGTGATCGGCGCGCTGAAGCGCGGATTGGACCGGGAAGGCGTGCGCGTGTGTCTGAACACCCGGGTGGCCGGGCTGTCTATGGAAGATGGGCGCTGCGCGGGCGTCAAGCTCGAGGGCGGGGAGGTTCTCGGAGCCGACGCCGTGATACTGGCCACCGGCGGATTGAGCTATCCTTCCACCGGCTCTACCGGAGACGGATACCGCATGGCGGCGAACGCGGGCCACGCCGTGACGGATACGTTGCCCGCCCTGGTGCCCATAGAGACGGTGGAGAGCTGGCCGGGCACGCTTTCAGGCCTGTCCCTCAAAAACGTGCGGCTGACCGCTTGGATCTCCGGGGGCAAGAAGGAGAAAAAGCTGTGGTCCGAGATGGGCGAAATGCTGTTTACCCACTTTGGCATCTCCGGGCCGCTGGCGCTAACCCTCTCCAGCCGCCTCCCGGGGGACCTTGCAGGCGTCCGCCTGGAGATCGACCTGAAACCCGCCCTGGACGCGCAAACGCTGGACGCGCGCCTTCTGAGGGATTTCAAAGCCATGTCCCGCAAACAGCTGATCTCCGTCGTGGACGGCCTCGCGCCCCACAGCCTGGCGGAGCAGCTGGTGAAGCTGGCGGGGCTTACAGCCGCGATGCCGGTGAACAGCGTGACGGCCCAGCAGCGCGCAGCCCTTCTTGAAACGATCAAGGCCGTGCCGCTGACGCCCAGGGCGCTGCGTGATTACAACGAAGCCATCATCACCCGGGGCGGCGTGAGCGTGAAGGACATCAACCCCTCCACCATGGAGAGCAAGAAGCTGCCCGGGCTTTACTTTGCCGGGGAGCTGATCGACGTGGACGCCGCCACCGGCGGGTTCAACCTGCAGATCGCCTGGTCCACCGGCGCGCTGGCGGGCAAGAGCGCGGCGGAGGCGTGACGGTTCCCGGCTGTTTCCAGCGGGTTCCACCGGGGCCGGAACCGCCAGTTTCTGGCATCCCCTTCGATGGTCAAACATAGCAAAAGCCGATCTCCGTTCGGAGACCGGCTTTGTATTACAGTAACCGTTTATTTCAGCTTTTCAAAGTCCGCCGCGCCATGCTTGCACAGGGGGCAGATGAAGTCCGCGGGCAAATCCTCGCCCTCGTAGACGTAGCCGCAGATCTTGCAGACCCAGCCGACCTTCTTCTCGACGGGCTTTGCGGGCTTGGGCTTGATGTGGTCAAAGTAATAGGCGTAGGTGACGGACGGGGCGCTGGAGAGCACCTGGGCCTCGGTCACCTCGGCC
>CAMVBO010000391.1 GCA_947165745.1 uncultured Clostridia bacterium
TGCAGCCTTAGACGCCGAAAATGCATGTTCAGGATTTTAGAAACACACTCTAATCGATACGGAGCTTTATGAACGGATTTATCAACCTGAACAAACCCACGGGGCGAACGTCCTCGGACCTGGTGGTGTTCGTGCGCAAGCGCCTGCCCAGGGGCACGGCGGTGGGCCACGGCGGCACGCTGGACCCGGAGGCCTCGGGGGTGCTGCCGGTGTGCGTCGGTTCGGCCACCCGGCTTTTTGACTATATCATCGACAAGCAAAAGGTCTACGTGGCCCGTATCAGGCTGGGCGTGGAGACCGACACCCAGGACGCCACCGGCCAGGTGGTGGCGCAGCATCCCGTCAACGTGGGCGAGGACGCGCTGCGCGCCGTCCTGCCCGAATTTACGGGGGAGATCGAGCAGGTTCCGCCCATGTATTCCGCCATCAAGGTGGACGGGCGGCGGCTGTATCAGCTGGCCCGGAAGGGGCAGACCGTGGAGGTCCAATCTCGCCGGTGCCGGGTGGACGGCGTCGAGTTCCTGGGCGGCGAGGGCGACGATACGTACCTTTTGAGGATCACCTGCGGCAAGGGCGTGTACATTCGCACCCTCTGCCATGACATCGGCAGGCGCCTGGGCTGCGGGGCCCACATGCAGACGCTGGAGCGCGTGGCGGCGGGCATCTTCAGGATCGAGGACGCGCTGACCCCGGCGAGGATCGACGAACTGGCCCAGGCCGGGCGGCTGGAGGAGGCGCTGATCCCGCTGGATGCGCCGCTTTCTCACCTGCCCGCCGTGCGAGTGGGGGAGCGCAGCCGCCACGCGGTGCTCAACGGCAATCCGCTGCACGCCCATTGGCTGGACGCCCCCGCGCCGCAGGCGGAGGCGGTGCGGGTTTACCTGGACGACGCGTTTGCCGGAATCGGCGCGCCGCAGCCGGACGGCAGCGTGAAGTTTAAGACGATGCTCTACCGGCCGGAGGTCGAAGCATGAGGATCATTCGTGAACCGCGGGAATTTCCCGCGTCCGCCGCTGTGGCGGCGCTGGGCATGTTCGACGGCGTGCACATCGGCCATCAGGCGCTGATCCGCCGGGCCGTGGCGCTGGCGCGGGAGCTGGGCGCGAAGAGCGTGGTCTGCACCTTTGACCGGCATCCGCTGTCCGTGCTGTGCCCGGACAAGGCCCCCGTGCCGCTGTTGTCCCTGGACGAAAACCTTGAGAAGTTCCGGCGCCTGGGCGCGGATTACGCCTTGGTGCAGGCGTTTACCGCCGAATATGGCGCAACGGCGCCGGAGGACTTCCTGCGCGTGCTGGCGCGCGATATGCGGGCGGCGGCCATCGTCGCCGGTGAGAATTACACCTTTGGCGCGGGCGGCCGGGGCAATGCGGCGCTCATCCGCAGCCTGGCCGGTGAGCTGGGCTATCGCGCGGAGATCGTCCCGCCGGTGATGGACGGCGGCGTGATGTGCTCCTCCACGTTGATTCGCCGGCTGATCGAGGCAGGGGAGAATGAGCACGCCCGCAGGCTGCTGGACATCGAGGAGAAGGGAATATGAAAAAGGCTTTGATGGCCGTCACCGTGCTGCTGGCGCTGGCATACGCCGGCGTCGCATTTGCCAACAACCGCATTGCCCGGAGCCTGCGTCAGGCGCTGCTGGACGCGCCGCTGCCCCCGCAGACGCAGGCCCTGGATTCGCTGTGGGTCGCGGGGAAGATGGAGGGCAACGGCAACGGCATGCAGTACTTTGGCGAGCTGCTGGTCAGAAGCGGGCTGGATGAAGCGGCGCTGGAGGCGCATTACGCCGCCCTGGAGACGGAGCAGGACAGCGTGCAGGTGCTTCGGCAGACCTCGCCCGAAGTCTTTGAATACAGCGGCGTGCGCTTCAATGGCTATACGGATGCGCCGGATTGCTACCGGATTCAGCTGGCGCGATACAGCGCTGTCGGCGCAGAGGATTCGCTGTGGGAGAGCCTTTTGAACTGTGATATACGAGGGCATTGACGCGGATGAGGCGCTTTTCCGCGCAGCATATGAAGTTTCTGAAAACTGGCGGTTTTCCGTTTACAAGCCGACGCGCTTGTGGTACAATACATTTTGTGGCAATGCGGGCATCACCCGCTTGACCCGATACCGCCTGCCTGGTCTGCCGAGGACTCCGACGGCTCACCCGGCTCGCGGGGAAAAGAAAGAGGAGGAAATACACATGGATCTGAACAAGAAGGAAATCATGGAGACCTACGCCCGCCACGAGGGCGACACCGGCTCCCCCGAGGTGCAGATCGCGCTGCTGACCGCGCGCATCAACCACCTGAACGAGCATCTGAAGGTGCACAAGAAGGACCACCACTCCCGTCGCGGCCTGCTGCTGATGGTCGGCCAGCGCCGTGGCCTGCTGGACTATCTGAAGAGCACCGACATCGAAGCCTATCGTGAGCTGATCGCCAAGCTGGGCCTGCGCAAGTAAGCCCGCCGGCATCGGCAGCAGATGTCTGTTCGCGCCGCCGCTTCGGCCTGCCGAGCGGCGGCGTCGTTCGGATTATGGGCAAGGGGAGTCGCTGCCCGTGGTTCGATTCGCGGTGTGCGGACGCCAGGATGCGGGTTTGCCCGCAGGCGCGCGTCTGTACATCGCGGTTCCCGTTCATGCATCGGTATCAATTGAAATCAACATAGAAAGAACACCCAAGGAGGGTCAAGCAATGTTCAAGAGCTACAGCATGGAGCTGGGCGGACGCACGCTCACGCTCGAATT
>CAMVBO010000392.1 GCA_947165745.1 uncultured Clostridia bacterium
GCCGGACAAGGCCATCGACCTGGTGGACGAGGCCTGCGCCATGATCCGCACGGAGCTGGATTCCATGCCCCAGGAGATGCACAAGCTGAACCAGGAGATCGTTCAGAAGGAGACCGAGGTGGCGGCGCTTTCCCAGGAGGGCGACGAATCCCGGCGCGAGCTGGACAAGGTGAGCGCGGAGCTGGAGACCCTGCGCCAGCGCTATGGCGCCATGAAGGAGCAGTGGGAGAAGGAGAAGGCTGCCATTAACCAGGTCGGCAAGCTGCGCCAGGAGATCGAACAGGTCAAGGCCGACATCGAGACGGCCAAGCGGCAGTACGACTTCGAGAACGCCGGTATGCTGCAATACAAAAAGCTGCCCGAACTGGAAGACGAGCTGCTCAAGGCCGAAAAGGACATGGAGGCCGGCAAGGCGAGCCGCCTGCTGCACGACCGCGTGACCGAGGACGAGATCGCCCGCATCGTCTCCCGCTGGACGGGCATTCCCGTGACCAAGCTGGTGGAGAGCGAGCGGAGCAAGCTGTTGCATCTGGATGACGAGCTGCACAAGCGGGTCGTCGGCCAGGACGAGGCCGTGAAGAAGGTGGCCGAGGCCATCCTGCGTTCTCGCGCCGGCATACAGGACCCGAACCGGCCCATCGGCTCGTTCCTGTTCCTGGGCCCCACGGGCGTGGGCAAGACGGAGCTGGCCAAGACCCTGGCCCAGGCGCTCTTCGACGACGAGAAGAACCTGATCCGCATCGACATGACCGAGTACATGGAGAAGTTCTCCGTGTCGCGCCTGGTGGGAGCGCCTCCGGGATACGTGGGCTATGAGGAGGGCGGCCAGCTGACGGAGGCCGTGCGCCGCAAGCCCTACAGCGTGGTGCTGTTCGACGAGGTGGAGAAGGCGCATCCGGACGTGTTCAACATCCTGCTGCAGGTGTTGGACGACGGGCGCATCACCGATTCCCAGGGCCGCACGGTGGACTTCAAGAACACCATCATCATCCTCACCAGCAATCTGGGCTCCCAGTTGATCCAGGAGGGCATCGACGGGAACGGCATGCTGAAGGACGAGACCCGGAAGCAGGTCGAGGAGCTGTTGAAGCGCAGTTTCCGGCCCGAGTTCCTGAACCGCCTGGACGAGACCGTGATCTACACGCCGCTGACCCGCGATCAGATCGTCAGCATCATGCACCTGATGATCGCGAATCTGAGCAAGCGGCTGGCGGAGCGCCGGCTGACGGTCCAGTTGACCCCCGCCGCGGAACAGTGGGTGGTGGACAACGGCTATGACAGCGTCTATGGCGCGCGTCCGCTCAAGCGGTTCATACAGCGCGCGGTGGAGACGCCCATCGCCCGCCTGCTGATCGAGCGCGATCTCCCGGAGGACACGACCATCACCGTGGACGTGGAGAACGACGAGGTAGTGCTCAGAACGTGAGAAAATGAAAGCAAGCGGCTGGATCATGGATCCAGCCGCTTTTCCATGCACACCAGCATCACGCCGGGGATGCCGTTGAACACTGTGGGCACGACGCCGCTTTCGATGTAGCCGTGCTTTTTGTACATGGCTCGGGCGACAGCGTTCCTTTCGTTGGTGTCGATGCGCAGCACCGGACAGCCGTGGGCGAGGGCGTAATCCTCATAGAAGGACAGGAACTGCCTTCCATACCCCCTGCCCGACTTCGACGGGTCCACCGTCAGCGTGTGCAGCACCATCACCTGATCTTCCGTTGCCGCGTAGCGCCAGTTGATTTTTGCGTACACGTCTACCTGCTGCCGGTTGATTCGCGCTGAAGCGACGATTGTGCCGCCCTCCTCCAGCACGAACAGGTCGCCCGCCATGAGCGCCGCCCGGGCCGTCTCCTCCGTGGGATAGACACCCCGCAGCCAGCCGGTGGTCAGCCTGCCCGCCGCCTCCGCGTCGTGAATGCGCTCGTAGATCGCCGCGACGGCGGGGATGTCCCTTTCGGTTGCGTTTCTGATCATGGCTTGTCTCTATGCTTCGGCGGGTTTTTTCGGGCACCCCGGCGTTCGCTCCTGCGATTGTCAAAGTGCTCCCGGCGGCTCTTGCCGTCCTTTCTTTCGGGCGCGAACTCAAACCGGCTCAAGTCGCCCGTGTCCAGGAGCCTCGCCCTGGCGGCGGGGGACAGCTTCACCTTGCCGCGGCGCTGGAACGCCTCCTGGGGCTGCTGGCGGCCCTCGCGGCGCTCTCTCGGCGCCTGGCGAAGATTCTCCCGCCGATGGACCTCGCCCGGCCTGGGCCGCGCCGCGGCCTTCTCCGCGCTCAGCTTCACCCGCACCGGCAGCCCGCAGATGGTCGCGCCTTGCATGGCCTTTTCGATGGCCTCGGCCTTTTCGGCGGGCACGCCCACCACGGTCTTTTCGTCGTAGATCTCGATCTTGCCGATATCGCTGCCTGCGATATTCGCACGGCCCGCCACGGCGCTGACGATGTGGTTCGGCGCGGCCTTCTGCCTGCGGCCGATGCCGAGGATCAGCTTGCGGTACAGCCTGCCGCCGTCGGCCTTTCGGTCGAATTCGATGTCCGTCAGGCCTGTCTCGTCCCGCTGGAAGCCCAGCTGCATCGCGGCGGACGCGATCATGGCCGGCTCGTGGCCCTCGGCCATCAATTTGCCGACCATCATCTGAAATTCCATCGGAATCTCGTTTTCCAGCGCCGCGCGCACCTGCGCAAGGCTCTTTTCATGCTGTTTCTGGCGAATCTGGGCGATGGTGGGTATGG
>CAMVBO010000393.1 GCA_947165745.1 uncultured Clostridia bacterium
GTCATGCCCGGCAGGGTGTTGATCTCCAGGAAGTACACGTCCCCGGCCTTGTCCACGATGAAGTCCGCCCGGGAATAGGTCTTGAGTCCCAGCAGCAGATGCACCTTCAGGGCCGTCTCGCCCAGTATCTCCTCGATCCTCGGGTCGATGGGCGTGGGGCAGATTTCCAGCGTCGCCCCGGCCTCGTACTTGTTGCGATAGTCGTAAAAGCCCTGCTTGGGGATGATCTCGATGGAAGGCAGGCTCTTGCCCATCAGCACGCCCACGTCGATCTCCCGGCCCAGCACGTACTGCTCCAGGATCACCCGGCCCAGGTGCCGGTTGGCCTCCAGGGCGGCCAGCAGCTCTTCCCTCGTGCGGGGAATGGCCACGCCGATGCTGGAACCGCTGTCCACGGGCTTCACCACGCAGGGCAGGTCCACGGAGGCGGCCATCTGCTCTACGGGCTCGCGGCTATAGCTGGCGATGCGCCACTTGGGCGTGCGCACGCCCGCCGCGCTGACCAGCTGCTTGGTCAGGTCCTTGTCCATGGCCAGGGCGCTGCCCAGGTAGCCGCTGCCGGTGTAGGGAATGCCCATCAGCTCCAGCGCGGCCTGGATGCGACCGTCCTCGCCGCAGGCCCCGTGCAGGCCCAGGAACACCACATCCGCCAGGGTGCACAACTCGAACACGCCCTTGCCCACCATGCTGGGGCTGGCCCACTTGCGGCTGGCCTTCACCTGCTCCAGGTCCGGCTCGCCCGCCACAGGCGTCTCCTCCACCGGGGGCAGGTTGTCAAACAGTGCTTCGATGGGCGTGTCGACATCCTCCAGGCCGTAGAACATGTCCACCAGAACGGCCTTGTGGCCCAGCTTGCGCAGGGCCTTGCAGATCAGCGTGCCGCTGGAGATGGAGACGTTGCGCTCCATGCTCAACCCGCCGCACAGCACCACTATTTTCATAGGCGATTGCCTCCATATTAATCATTGTTATTCCATTATATCACAAAATCCGGCTCGCAACCGCCTCATTTCTGTTTAGGCGTTATATTTAACAGTATGCCGCCCCCCGCTGTCGCGTGCGGATGGCGGTTGACATCCCCGGCCAGGTCGGATAAAATATGAACCAACAACGATATAAGGAGGTCATATCCATGGCTCTTGGCAATTCCCAAATGATCTTGGCCGAACGCAAGTTTCTGCGGGAGGGCGATGTGGAAATCTCGGAGCGGGCATTCAACCTGATCATCGGCGGCATGCTGCTGTGGGGCTTCGCGCTGAACTTCATCACGGTGTCCCTGTTCGCGGAACAGGTGGTCCGGCTGGTGACGGGCATGAACCCGCTGATCTTCCTGCTCGCCTACCTCGCCCTGGTCATCGCCGGCAACGTCATGGTGACCAAGGGCGGCCCGGCGCTCAGCTTCGTCGGCTACACCCTGATCGCGGCACCCATCGGCATGGTGCTGTGCATCTCCCTGTCGGGCGTGCCCGTGAGCGTCATCAAGACCGCGGTGCTGATCACGGCCATCGTCACGCTGTCGTTTATGATCGCGGGCACTCTGTTCACCGGCTTCTTCCTGAAGCTGGGCCGGGTGCTGTTCTTCTCGCTGTTGTTCACGGTGGTGGGCAGCCTTATCTGCCTTTTGCTGTTCCGGGGCAACGGCTATCGGGTGTACGAATGGCTCGGCGCGGGCGTCTTTTCGCTGTACATCGGCTATGACTGGGCCAGGGCCAACACCTGCGCCCGCACGGTGGACAACGCCATCGACCTGTCCGCCTCGCTGTACCTGGATATCATCAACCTGTTCCTGCGCATCGTCAGCATACTGAACGACAGCAGGCAGAAGTGAGCCGAATCCCAACCCGATCAAGGGCGGCCTATGGCCGCCCTTGATCGGGTATTCGCAAATAATGATTTGCACAATCCCGGGGATTATGCTATACTTGTGCGGGAATGAACCAGGGGGTGAAACGCGCATGGTGGAGATCAGAGAAGTCAAAACCCGTTCGGAGCTGAAAAAGTTTGTCAACTATCCGAACGCGCTGTACAAGGATGTGCCCCAATACATCCCCGCCATGATCGGCGACGACCTGGACGACTGGAACCCGAAGAAAAACCCGGCCTTCTCCTATTGCGAGGCGAAGTGCTGGCTGGCCTGGCGGGACGGCCAGGTGGTGGGCCGTATCGGCGCCATTCTCAGCAGGCGCGCCAACGAAAAGTGGGGCGTGAACCGCATGCGCTTCACCCAGGTGGACTTCATCGACGATTTCGAGGTGTCCTCCGCCCTGTTCAGGACGGTGGAGGACTTTGCCCGGGAAAAGGGCTGCAACGAGGTGCACGGCCCGCTGGGCTTCACCGACCTGGATCGGGAGGGTCTGCTGGTGGAGGGCTTTGATCGCCAGGGCATGTTCATCACCTACTACAACTTCCCCTACTATGTCGACCACCTCGCCCGCCTGGGCTACGTCAAGGACGTGGACTGGGTGGAGATGCTGATCGACGTGCCCTACGACGAGCACACCTGCACGCGCATGGACAAGCTGGCCGAGCGGGTGATGAAATACTCCAACCTGCACATTGCCGAGACCAAATCGAGGCGGGACTATCCGCCCCTGATCGAAAAGGTGTTCCGCCTGGTGAACACCGCCTACTCCGGCCTCTACGGCACCGTGCCGCTGGATGATAAGCAGATCCGCCGCTACGCCAGGAAGTTCATCCCCCTCATCAACCCGGAGCTGGCCTGCTTCGT
>CAMVBO010000394.1 GCA_947165745.1 uncultured Clostridia bacterium
GAGGTCATCAACGAAAACTTCGTCGAGTGACGACGGGATATTTCGGCTTATAAAGTGCCTGTCACCGCAGTCGTTATCAATCAGAATGCAGTGGACTCACAGGAGGCAATTATGAAAAAGAGTGTAATTCCGGCAATCGCCATATTCGTGCTCGCGCTCATCGCCGCCATCGGCAGCCAGAGCTTCTTGGGCGCCTGCGTCCACGAGGATGGCGGCTTCGGCCCCTGTCACTGGGCGAGCCGGGCCATGCTGGGCCAGGGCGCGCTTCTGGCGCTGCTGGCCGCGCTGACCATGATGATGAAGCGGGAGCGTGCCGGCCTGTATCTGGCCATGCTGCCCGCGTCGCTGCTGGGCATGCTGACCCCCGGCACGCTGATTGCCATCTGCGCGGTGGACACCATGCGCTGCCGGATGCTGATGCGCCCGGCGATGCTGATCCTGTTTGGACTGGCGCTGGTTGCGGCGCTCGTCGGCTGGCTGATGGCGCGAAAAGGGGAGAAGTAATAGCATGGGACCCAGCAAACTGCCGATCAAGAATCTGCTGCGCAAGCCGGGGCGAACCGCCGCGCTGGTGCTGCTGACGGCCTTCCTTGCCCTTGCTGTGTTCGGCGGGTCCATCGTCGTGCGCTCGCTGCAGGGTGGCCTGAACAGCCTCGAGGCGCGCCTGGGAGCGGACATCATCGTCGTCCCCGGCGAGATGGCCAGCAAGGTGGACCTCAAGAATCTGTTTCTGCAGGGCACCATCGGCGAATACTACATGAAGGCGTCCGCGCTTGAGAAGGTGCTGGAAGTGGAGGGCGTGGAGATCGCCGCGCCGCAGACCTACCTCACGTCCCTCAAGGCGGATTGCTGCGCCGTGAAGGTGCAGATCATCGGCATCGACCCGTCCGTGGACTTCACCGTGAAGCCCTGGATCGACCAGAGCTATTCCAGGAACCTGGGTGACATGGAGCTGGCCGTGGGCTGCAAGGTTTCCACCGGCGTGGGGGAAAGCTTGCGCATCTACGATAGGAGCTGTCGCGTGGTGGCGAAGCTGGCTGAGACCGGCACCGGGTTTGACACCGCCGTGTACTGCAACATGGACACCATGAAGGTGCTGCTGGCCGCCGCCGAGGAGAAGGGCATTGCCCACCGTCTTACCAGCGACAACAGCGACCGCTTCTCCGCCATCTACGTGAAGGTGGCGCCAGGGTATGACGTCAGCGATATCGAGGTTCGTCTGGCCGCCCATGTGCGCAAGACGAAGATCGTGCGCGCCCGCACGATGATTACCGATGTTTCCGAGAGTCTGACGGGAATCGCCAACACCGTGGCGCTGCTTGCGGGCGCGGTGTGGGTGCTGGCCTTCGTGGTGCTGCTGATCGCCTTTGCGATGATGATCGCCGAGCGCCGGCGGGAGTTCGCAGTGCTTCGGCTGTTGGGGACCTCCAGGGGCGGCCTCGCCGGATTGATCCTCACGGAGACGGCCCTTTGCAGCCTGGCGGGCGGCCTGCTGGGCGTGGGCGCGGCTTCGCTGGTAGTGTTTCCGTTCACGACGCTGATCGAAGCAAAGCTGGGCTTGCCGTACCTGACGCCCAGCCCGGCCGCGGTGCTGACCCTGGCGGCGGCCACGGTGCTCATCACGCTGCTGGTCGGCGCGATCGCCGGTGCTCTGGCGGCCTGGCGGTTGAGCCGAACCGATCCGGGCACGACCTTGCGGGAGGGGGCATGAGTATGCTGCGCGCCGAAAATCTGTCCAAGCGCTATTTCAGAAAGACGGGGCAGGCCAACAACTTCATGGCCGTCGACGGCGTTACGCTGGCATTGAACTCCGGCGAGGTCACGGTGCTGATGGGCCGCTCCGGGTCAGGCAAAACCACGCTGCTCAACATGCTGTCCGGGCTGCTGACGCCCACAGAGGGCAAAGTATGGCTGGGGGAGACGGACCTCTACAGCCTGAACGACAAGGCGCTTTCCAGGTTGAGGAATGAGAGGCTGGGCGTGATCCCCCAGGGCAGAAGCGCCATCGACACGCTGACGACGCTGGAGAACATACTGCTTCCTGCCCAGCTTGCCGGCGGTTCCGGCGACGTGGAAGCGGCGAAGCGCTGCATGGAGGCGCTTGGCATAGCGCATCTGTCGGACGCCAGACCGGCGGAGCTTTCCGGCGGGGAGCTGCGCCGCATGGCCATTGCGCGCGCGCTTGTCCAGGCGCCTGACGTGATCCTGGCGGACGAACCCACCGGCGACCTGGACGATGAGAACACTGTCCGGGTGCTGGAGGTGCTGAAAAGCGCCGCGAAGATCGACGGGCGCGCCGTGCTGATCGTCTCCCATGACAACGAGGCTGCCCGGTTCGCGGACCATGTGTACCGCATGGACGGGGGAGCGCTGGCTGAGGTAATTGTATAAGGGGACAAAAATACAGATCCTTCGCATCGCTCAGGATGACAGGAAATCAAATCGTTGTCATCCTGTACGAAGCAAAGGATCTTTTCGTTCTGTTATCAAGCGGCTATGATTGACCGGGTCTTACCCCCCTCGTCATTGTGACCCGCGCCATATGAATAGAACCAAATAAACGGGGACAGGATCAGATCCTGTCCCCGTCGATTCTGTCGGGAAGATTACTGGTTGTCAGCCGTGACAGCCTTCGCCGCGGTACGACCGGAGACGAAGATCTCCACGATGGCGTTGCCGCCCAGACGGTTGCCGCCGTGGATGCCGCCGGTGACTTCGCCGGCTG
>CAMVBO010000395.1 GCA_947165745.1 uncultured Clostridia bacterium
CAGGGCGTCGTAGTCCCTGTCGCCGTAGATGTGCCTCTCCCGAATGCCCAGCATGTTCAGATTGGGACCGTTAACGACCAACAGCTTCATAATAGGCCTCCTCCGCCCGCTCGACCGCGCCCTCCGGCGCGGCGTTGTTGTCGATGGCGGCGTCCGCCGCCGCGCGATACTTCGGCGCCCGTGCACGCCACATATCCTCCAGCGCCCGGCGGGACGTGGACAGCGGCCGGCCGTCCATGCCCAGGGCGTTCAAATCGCGTTCAATCAGCAGCACGATTCCGTTCTGCCGCATAGCGCGCACGTTGTCTGTGCGCAGCACCGCGCCACCGCCGGTGGCGATGACCTGGCCCTTCTCCCGGCACACGTCCGCAACGACCCGGGTCTCCAGTCCCCGGAACGCCGCCTCGCCCTCCAGGGCGAAGATTCCCGGGATGGGCTTTCCGGCCCGCTTTACGATCTCTTCGTCGCAGTCCACAAAGGGGCGGCCCATGCGCTCGGCCAGGGCCCTTCCCACGCTGCTCTTGCCGCTGCCGGGCATGCCGACGAGAATCAGGTTCAACGCCTCGCCCCGCAGCCGCGCATGGATGCGTTCCGTCTCGGATTCGGGAATGGCCCGCCCGGTGAACAGCTCCGCCGCCTCCCGGGCCTGGCCCACCAGCATGTACAAACCGCCCGCGCAGTTGAGTCCCCGCGCCTCGGCGTCCAGGATCAGGGCGGTCTTGTCCGGGTTGTAGATCACGTCCAGCACGCCCGTCAGGCACGGCAGCTTCGCAAGCTCCGCCGCGGATTCGCCGTTGTTGGGATACATGCCCACCGGCGTGGTGTTGATCAGCACCTGGGCGTCGGCATGATCCCGATACAGCGCCGCGTAGTCCACCGGCCCTCTGCGGGAGACCACCACGATCTGGCGCGCGCCCAAGCGCCTGCAGGCCGTTTGCGCCGTCAGGGACGTGCCGCCGTTGCCCAGGATCACCGCTTTTTTGCCGGCGATCTCAACGCCCGCCCGCCTCGCCAGGCCGATGAACCCGCCGATGTCGGTGTTGTGGCCGTACAGGCTGCCATCCGGACGGCGAACGACGGTGTTGACGCTGCCCACCTCACGGGCGATGTCCGACAGCTCGTCGCACAGTTGATACGCCAGCTTCTTGTAAGGGATGGTGACGTTCAGCCCCTTGAAGCCGCGCCCGCGCATCAGATCGATGAATTCATCCTCCGTGCGCTCATAGAGACGGTAGTCGTAGTCGCCCAGCTGGGCGTGGATGGGCACGGAATAGCTGTGGCCCAGCTTCGCGCCGATCAGTCCGGATTCCATAGGGTCATCCTCTCCGGTTTCGCGCCACGCGGCGCGGCAGTGTGTGGTTCCGGGTTCGGCGATCGCTATTGCTCGTCGTAGCAGCCCAGGAACGTGAAGTGTTCGCAGTGTCCCTCCAGCTCGCCCAGCAGCCGCACCACGTCCGGGTCATGGGCGTCGGCGGCCATGTCGAAGAAGAAGCGGAACTCGAACTCCCGCCCGGGCAGGGGGCGGCTCTCCAGCTTCAAGAGGTTCACCCCGGCGATGGCCAGCCGGGACACCACGTTGTTCAGCGCGCCGGGCTCGTGGGCCAGGTTCAGCATCAGGGAGATCTTCCGCGCCTGGGGATAGATTTCCGGCCTCTGGGAGATGCAGATGAACCGGGTGAAGTTGCTGGCCTGGTCGCTGACGTCGTCGCCCACGATGTCCAGCCCGTAGAGTTCCGCGCAGGCGCGGCTGGCGATCACGGCCAGGTCGTCCCGTTCGCTCTTGGCCACGTACTCGGCGGCCACGGCGGTGTTGGCCATGGGCGTGGCGGTGATTTCGGGGTGCCTGGCGAAGAAATGGGAGCATTGGCGCAGGGCCTGCTCGTGGGACACGACTTCGACAATGGGCGCGCTCGACGCGCCGTTTTTGCGCATCAGCCGATGGTCGATGCGCAGCCGCTGCGCCCCCACGATGTAGAAGTGGTGCTTCTCCATCAGGTCGTAGACCTGGGTGACGGACCCGGCGGTGCTGTTTTCGATGGGCAGTATGCCGTAGCGGCACATGCCCTTTTCCACGGCGCTGAACACCCCGTCGAAGCTGTCGAAGTAAAGGATGTCGGGGTAGGGGAACAGGCGCTCGCAGGCCTGTTGGGCGTAGGCGCCCTCGGTACCCTGGCAGGCCACCAGCGCGTGCTCCGGCAGGCGCTTGCCCTCGGTTTCGGTGATGGCCTTCGCCAGCAGCGCTTCCACGGGGCTCCGGTGGTTCCACACCGAGGCCTGGCAACTGCGGGACAGGTCGAAGATGTGGCTGTACAGCGCCCGCACATAGGGGGCGTCGGCGTCGCCCGCCAGGGTGGTGAGCCGGTTGATGATCTCCCGCTCCCGGGCGTGGTCGCGGATGGGCTTGCCGGTCTGTTGCTTGGCCTGGGCCACCTCCCGGGCACAGTCCATGCGCCGGGTGAACAGTTTGACCAGCTCTTCGTCGATGGCGTCGATGTTGCGGCGGATTTCGTTCAATTCCATGGGAATACCTCCTTGGGCGGGTAACAGAGGGAGTCGGGAAAGCTATTCCAGCATCATGTCCAGTATGACGCATGCCACGGCGGCCTCCACCACCGGCACGGCGCGGGGCACGACGCAGGGGTCGTGGCGGCCCTGGACGGTCAGCTCGGCGTTTTCGCCCCGGCTCAGCGATACGGAACGCTGGACCCTGGCGATGGAGG
>CAMVBO010000396.1 GCA_947165745.1 uncultured Clostridia bacterium
TCAGCGTGGTGTCCGCGCGGCGATCCACCACTTCCTTTTCAAACAGGAAGCGGCTGAGGATGTCCACGATCACCTGGGCGGCGTCGGACAGCTGCTGCTCCAGCATGGCGATGCGCGCGGGCCTGTCCGCCTTCTCCAGCATCCGCTGGGCCAGCAGGGTCTCGTTGAATATGGAGGCCGTCTCCGCCAGGGGCATGGGATAGTCCGCCATCAGGATGGGCACATCCCGCATGCATTCGTTGTGGTAGGCGTGGCCCAGCTCGTGGGCCAGGGTGCTGACGGAGCCGTAGCTGCCCTCAAAGTTGGTGAGCACATAGCTGATGCCCAGCGGGTGCATGCCGCTGCAGAACGCGCCGCCGCTCTTGCCCTCCCGGGGGAACATGTCGATCCAGCGCTCGTTGAAGGCGCGGTCCATCATGTTCGCCATGCGGGGGCTGAACGCGCCGAACTCCTTGACCAGTAACGCGTGGGCGTCCTCGGGGGTGTAATCCCCCTGGGCCTTGCCCACCGGGGCAAACAGGTCGTAGAACTTCAGGCCGCCCTCATAGCCCAGCAGCTTCGCCTTGAGGCGGAAATAGCGGCGGAACATGGGCAGGCTCTCCTCCATGGCCTGAATAAGCGCGTCCAGGGTTGCCCGGTCCATGTTGGCGGTATCCAAGGCCATGTCCAGCACGCTGTCGAAATGCTTGAGCTCGCACAGGGTGCGGGCCTCGCCCTTGATGCCGTTCAGGCACGCGGCCATGGGGATCTCCATCTTCGGGTAGGCGGCGATTTCGGCTTCATAAGCGGCCTTGCGGACGGCGGCGTCGGGGCTGTTGGCCATGCCGCGCACGGCGGACAATGGCAGGGATTTCTTCTCCCCGTCCAGCTCGATTTCCACCATGTGGTTGGCGTCCAGCTGGTCCCGCAGCTGTTCCCAGGCGTTACCGCCGGTCATCTGCATCCTCAGCACCGTGGGTTCAAGCGCCGGGTCGATCACGTGGGCCGCGTTCTCCTTCCACTTCCGAAGCAGGAAGGCGTGCGCCGTGAGCAGCTCGCTCCCGGCGATCATCGCGTTAAGATCATCGCACTGGCCGAGCCTGGCGCTTATTGCGCTGTTGGACTCCTCGATGCGGTTCATCACCGGCAAAAGCCGCGCGTAGGCCGCCATGGCCGGCTCGCAGTTGGCGTCCGCTGCCAAGGTCAGCTGGGCGAAGGACATGGTCTTGGTGGCCAGCGTCATTACGCGCTCGGCCAGGTGGATCGCCCTCTCCAGCGCGGGCACGGTCAGCTCCATGCCCCTCGCCTGGGAAACGGCCTCGTCCGCCAGGGCTTTCAGCTCCTTCATATCCGCCGCAAACTCCGGCGCGTCAAATGATGCGTACAGTTTGGAAAGATCCCAGGTCATATCTTCATTCCTCCATCAATTCAAAGATCAGCTTTACCGGGTTGTGGTCCGAGCATTTGAAGCCGGTGTCGATCACCTCGCTGGAGAGCACGCTCACGTTGTCGGACACGATGAATCCGTCCAGCGTGTTGACGAAGGTCTTGCCCTTCACATAGGGGCCGTCTGCCAGGCGGTTGCTGGGGACGGGGTTTGCCTCGTCCAGCGCATAGACCAGGGTCAGCCCCTCGGGGATCGTGCCCTCCGGGATGGGCTGGTTCCAGTTGTAATCCCGGTGTTCCTCGCCAAACGCCGCCGCGGAATCGCCCAGCAGGTCCTTGTTGAAGTCGCCGCCGGCGATCACATAATTGCCAGCCTCGGCCTCCTTAAGCATGTCCGCGCAGAGCAGCTCCAGCTGCTCCTGGGCGATGGTTCCGTCGCTGGTATAGGCGGACAGGTGCAAGCTGTAAAGCACCAGCGTTCCACCGTCCTCAACCGGCAGCCAAGCCTTGCTGTAGCAGCGATCCAGGTCCAGTATCTTGGTAAAACCCTTTTCCACTGGCAGGCCGACGCGGGCAAAGCGGTTTATACCGCTGACGGACAGCGTCAGCAGGCCCGACCTGGACGCCCCGTGGGGCCGGGTGATCGGGTAAAACAGGTAGGGCGATTCGTAATTCTGGGCGAAGCAGCTCTGGTAATCCGCAAAGCGACCCGTCAGCAGCGCCGCCTCGTCCACCTGATAGCGGCGGGTGGAGCCGATGTCCACCTCCTGTAACAGCATGAGATCCGACGCGAGGCCCTCCAGCACATCCGCAGCATGGCCGATGTTCGCGTTCACGGCCTCCTTGGAAAAGGCGCGGGCTCCTTGCCCCCGTCCATGAAAAAGCCGTAGTCGTCGCTGTAGGCGCCGAAGCCCAGGTTCCAAGTGGCGATGGTCAGCGGCGCGTTCGCGGCCACCGGCGCGCCCTTGGGCTCCACCGCTTCGTCGGTGTCCGGCAGGCGATGGTAGGCGATGAACACATACGCCACGTATCCGATGGCGATCACCAGGATGACCGCCAGGACGATGGCGACGATTTTCAGGGCCCTCTTGAGTATGCTTGTTCTTCCTCCGCAATGCATACTCTTTCTCCCGCGAATGTCGCGGTTGACGACTCATCCGTCTTGCCGCGCCCTGATCCCCGAGTCTCAGCAGATCCGAAGCAGCATCGTGCGCGCGTCGTCCATTTCGATGACCAGCAGTCCCTGCTTCTCCAGCGCCTTCATCACGTCGGAGAACTTCTTGAAGCCGATCTGCTTTTCCTCGCAGCTGGGATAGTCCGCCTGTATGGTGGCCTTCAAGCTCGACGGGTTGACC
>CAMVBO010000397.1 GCA_947165745.1 uncultured Clostridia bacterium
ATACCCTGCGCGTGGTCGCGCTGATCTGGGCGGCGGTGATGATCGCCGTCATCTCCTCCACGGCCACGCTGCTGATCTCCGGCCGGACGCCCCAGCAGAATCTCCAGGACAGCCGCTGGGTCTCTCAGGAGGAATACGCCACCATCCAGCGCTACAAGCGCCTGGAAGAGGTTCGCAATACCCTGCGGACCAGCTATTATGAAGAGCTGAGCGACGACGAGCTGGTGTTGGGCGCCATTCGAGGCATGGCCGGCTCCATCGGCGATCCCTATACCTTCTATTACACGCCGGAGGAGCTGGAGCGCGCCAACGAAAACAACGCCGGGCTCTACCACGGCATCGGCGTGCTGCTGCAGAATACCACGCGGGGCGAGATCGAAATCGTCCGCGTCTTTCCGAATACCCCTGCGGAGGCAGCCGGCCTGCGCCTGGGGGACTATATCGTGTCCGTGGACCACAACCCGGTCAGCGGCGTGGACGGACGGAGTTACAACGAGGCCGTGAGCATGATCCGCGGTGAGGACGGCACCCAGGTGCTGATCACGGTGCTGCGGGGAGATGAATTACTGGACATTCCCGTCACCCGGGGCAACGTGTCCATCAGCTACGCCAGCTATCAGACGCTGCCGGGCAATATCGGCTATGTCAACATCACTCAATTCACCGGCAACGCTTCGTCGGTATTCCACGAGGCCGTCGAGAGCTTCAAGCAGCAGAACGTCCGCGGCATGATCATCGATCTGCGCAACAACCCCGGTGGATTGCTGGACCAGGTGGTGAACATCGCCGACGAGCTGCTGCCCACCGGCGTGATCGTCTACATCAAGGAGCGGGACGGCAACCGGCATGACTTCTATTCCAATGAATCCATGTATGACGCGCCGCTGGTGGTACTGGTAAACGATATGTCCGCCAGCGCTTCGGAAATCCTGGCGTCCGCCGTGCAGGCCTTCGGACGGGGGACGATCATGGGCGAGACCACCTACGGCAAGGGCATCGTGCAGTCGCTGGTCACCTACAAGGACGACAACGCCGGCATACAGCTGACCACCTCCAGCTACTACGACGCGCTGGATCGCTGTCCCCACAAGGTGGGCGTGAAGCCGGACATCGAAGTGGCCCTCGAAGGCGATACCATCCCCCTGGAGCCTGACCCGGAGGGGGACAACCAGCTGGCCGCCGCCATCCAGGAAGTGGAGAGATTGATCAAAGCGGCCCGATAAAACGTCGCCATTTACATCGGAACTGCAAGCCGGAAGCGAATACCACTTCCGGCTTTATCTGTCACTGCATCACAGATTGAATGCTCCAAAGGCATCCGCACGCCCGTTTTTGTATCACAAACAGGTTGTGGCAAAATAATGCGTGACATTTTCAGGTAATTTGTGTAGAAAAAACTTATTAGCACTTCTTGCAAGTCGAGGAAAAGCAACACAGAAATGCAGCCTTAGACGCCGAAAATGCATGTTCAGGATTTTAGAAACACACTCTAGCACTTCTGTATAGAGAGTCTGTAAACATAAAGGAATCAAACAAAAATGGCCGAATGGCAATTTTTGTTTGATTCAGCTGACTGTCATTCACTCCCGCCGCTTCGAGTCCTTCCGCCCCCATAAAAAACCGACCTTGCGGTCGGTCATTGGCAGGGGCAGAAGGACTCGAACCCTCAACAAAGGTTTTGGAGACCCACGTGTTACCATTACACCATGCCCCTATGTCCTTGCGAACGTAGGTTATTATACCTCAATTCATCGGACTTGTCAATAGTTTTCGCCACAAAATTCGCCGACGGGCGAGAGGGTTCATAAAGTGAAACTGTAAACTAAACTATTAACAAAATAAATTTTTCAACTTCCTTGACTAATTCAGCACAAAGTTGTATCATTAAAATACGGTGCGGATAGACAGATTCAGGTTCGCGCCGTATTGGAATGGAGTGGCATCATTGTATAAAAGGCAAAATGGCAGCGTTGGAAGGCATCGGGGGGGCGCGCCCTATATCAACCAGGGCGTCTCAAACATCATCCAGGCCGTCGACGCTGAAACAAATGACCATATACTGGCCCAGAGCATCTACTTTGGCCCGACAGCGCTGACTCACATCAAGCGCGTGATCGAGGCCGGCGGCTCGATCATCACCGACACCACCCTGGTGGCGGGGGACATTGACGCAAGCCTATTGGGCTCAAACGGGGCGAAGATCATCTGCTTCATTGATGATCCCCAGGTGGTCCAGCTGGCCGAACAGCGCCGCGTGACCCGGGCGGAGGTGGCCGCGGATATGGGCCTGGCGGTCCCCGGGCCGAAGCTGATGGTGGTCGGCAGCGCGCCGGCAGCCCTGAATCGAATGATCCAGCGGCGGCAGCACGAGCCCATGAGCGACGTCTGCGTGCTTGCGGCCCCCACAGGGTTCGCCAGTGTGATCCAGCTGAAGGAACGGCTGATGGACAGCGACCTGAATTCCATCATCGTGCGCGGCAAGAAGGGCGGCATCCCCGCCACCGTGGCGCTGATGAACGCCATATTGCGAGAGATCGCCGAAAACCCTGGCACATAAAAAGCGACGGCTCAATGCCGTCGCTGTTTTATTGGATTCGTACTGATGAGGGAATGTCGCGCACATCCGGCGGATGGGCCCGACGATCATTGAAGTATGAAATCCCGCAGATCCCCGGCATTGTCGAAAAAATGGGGAATGGGAATACCGGCAAGGTCA
>CAMVBO010000398.1 GCA_947165745.1 uncultured Clostridia bacterium
GGGGCTGTAGCGCTGGTTGATGTAGTTCTGGAAGTCCTTGACGGCCTGATAGGTGTCGTCGTCGTATTTGCCCGTCACCTGGCTCTCCTTCAGCCAGCCCAGATCGGCCAGCTTTTCCTGCAGGGTGGCGATGTCCGCCCGGGAGGAGTTGCCGGTGATCAGCTTGTACTTGCTGCTGCCGCCGGAGACAAGCGTGGGCGCGGGCGTGGGCTTGGGGGTGGTGCTGGCCCGCTGGGCCTGCTGATACTCCTTCTCCACGTCGCCCT
This sequence comes from uncultured Clostridia bacterium, assembly GCA_947165745.1. Next base: position 267 of record CAMVBO010000398.1, read on the forward strand.
CATAGGTGTATTCCATCCAGGAAAGCTCCGGGTCCACCAGCGCCGCGAAGGTGGGGGCCACATAGGGCGTGGCCGTGGGCGTGGCGGCGGGGATCCAGACCTGGCTGGGGTCCAGCGTGGGGCTCTGGGTCAGGTCCCGGGTGGTGTTCACCGCGCCGTTGAACACGGTGATCAGCAGTATGGCCGCAATCAGCAGCACCGCCACGGCGATGCCGGCGAACAGGAAAATCCGCCTGCGGCTGCCGTCCGTCTCCTCGGCTTCGTCGTCGCGCTCCTGTTCGGCGGCCGCGGCGGGGGACTTGCGCTGGGCGATGTAAGCGGTGCCGTTTTCCTCAAAGAAGAAGTGGCGCTTGCGGGGGTCTTCCACGCTTTCCACGCTGGCGCGCAGCTTTTTGATGCCCGCCTCGAATTCGTCCTCCTTGCCCGCCATGGGCACCACCGCGCCGTCGTTCAGGCGCTCGGCGCAGTCCCGGGGCAGGTATTCGCGGATGCGCAGCTTGTTTTCCCGCTTGGTGTCAAAGGCGGCGTAGACGATGCCCGTGGCGTCCTGGCCCAAGGCGCGGCCGATCAGGAAACGGTCGTGATAGACCCGGGAGCCGGGCAGCATCTGCACCTGGGGCACCGCGGCGCGGGAATCCCGTCCGCAGTGGGGGCAGGTGGTTTGTCCCTGCATATCCTCAAAGCAGTACATGCATAAATTTTCGTATGCCATTCATTACACCCCTTTAAGTAGATGGATGTCTCAAGATCGAAGCGAAAGAAGCCGCGTTTTCCGCCGCGGGAAAGCAAACTTCAAACGCCGGAGGCCTCGCTCCCGGCTTACAGGATCTCGTCCACCGCCGCCTTCACGCGCTCAAAGACCTCTTCGATGGTCCGGGAAGCGTCGATGCGGGCGATACGGCCGGGCTCGGCCTGGGCCAGCGCGTCGTAACCGGCCTGCACCCGGGCGAAGAAGTCCTCCTTCTCCAGCTCCAGGCGGTCCAGGGGCGCGCCCTGGGCCATGCGCCGGCGGGATTCCGCCCGGTCCACGGTCAACAGCAGCGTCCTGTCCGGCAGCGCGCGGTCAGTCGCGGGTTTGTTTATTTGACGTACAAAGGCCTCGCCAAGTTCACGCCCATAGGCCTGATAGGCGATGCTGGAGTCCAAAAATCGATCACATATCACAATTTTGCCCAGGTTCAGGGCCGGCTCGACCACCTCGCGCACGTGCTCCACCCGGCTGGCGGCGTAGAGCAGGGCCTCGCACTCGTCGCTCATGCCCTTGGAATCCAGGCTCAGGATCACTTCGCGGATCTTCTCCGAGATGGAACAGCCGCCCGGCTCCCGGGTCAGCACGGTCTCAAAGCCCCGGTTCTCCAGGTATTCCTTCAAAAGCGCGATCTGGGTGGACTTGCCGCTGCCGTCGCTGCCCTCCAGGCTGATGAAGAGCCCCCGGGGCCGTCTGCCCAGCAGGTGTTCGGCCATGGCGCCCACGCCGTCGAACACCACCGACGCCCCGGCCCCGGCCAGCTCGCCGGGCAGGCTGTAGCCATAGTCCGCGCCCACGCCGTCCATGCCCAGCGCCACGGCGGCTTCCATGTCAAACCGCCGGTCGCCGCACATGCAGGCCCGGGACAGCTCCGCGCCCTCCGGCAGCGCCGAGAGAATCAGATCCCGCTTGTCGGCGGAGTGACGGTCCAGCCCGGTGCCGGAGATGGCGCTCAGGTACCTGTCGATGCCAAAGTGCTTCGCCAGCCGCTGGAGCATGAACGTGGGCTTGGCGGAGGCGACGGCCACCCAGGCGCCCTCGCGCTTCAGCGCCCGCAGCAGCATGGCCATGCCGGGGTAGAGCCGGGACTCGTACAGCCCCACGTCCGCATACCGCTCCCGGAAGGCGGCGATGGCGGCTTCGGCGGTGTCGTCGTCCATGCCGCAGAACTCCATGTAGCTGTCGTGCAGCGGCGGGCCGATGAACCGGCTCAGCGTCGCCTCGTCAAGCGCGGGAAAGCCCAGCTTCTCCAGGCTGTAGGCCACGCTCTTGCGAATGCCCTCGCCGGTGTCCGCCACCGTGCCGTCAAAGTCAAACAGATAGTAATCGTATTTCAATGCCATACCACTTCACCCTTGGCCATAACTGTTCCAGAATATTGTACCAAATGAATGTGACTTTTCATAAGGGGTTGGTTGAAGGTGATATGAATTTAGAGGGGAGCGCGCGGGGCCGAGCCTGCCGCGGGAATCCCGCCGCCCATCCCCAATCTTCCCCGCCTCTTTACAAAGATATGATATGCGGCGCGCGCGTGAATATAGTATAATCAAGGCAATACGATTCCGGAGGCAGAATATGCTGAACAACCTGATCAATCCCACGCTGCTGGCGGCGGCGGGGACGTTTGTGTGGCAGGAGCACACCCGCGAGATCATCACCGCGGCGCTTTTGAGCATGGTGCCCACCTT
>CAMVBO010000399.1 GCA_947165745.1 uncultured Clostridia bacterium
AGATCGTGGACAGCGCGCGGCTGTACATCGACCAGAACTACATGCGGGACATCACGTTGACCGACGTGAGCAATTTCACCGGGTTCTCCAAATGCTACTTCTCCCGGGTGTTCAAGCAGCAGCTGGGTCTCTCCTTCTCGGAATACCTGCGCCACAAGCGCATCAGCATGGCTGAGGAGCTGCTGATCCACTCCCGCCAGCCCATTCAGGAGATCGCCATGAGCGCCGGCTTCGGCAGCGTGGCCACCTTCAACCGGGTGTTCCGCGACGCCAAGAACTGCACGCCCTCCCGGTTCCGGGAGATCTACGGGGATATACTGAAATAGCCCGATACAAACGGCTCCGCAAGCCACGCTTGCGGAGCTGTTTTGTTGACTCTATTCCAGCAGCCACCCGATGCCCTTCGCCATTCTTCCCAGCGGATCGTTGAAGTGTCCGCCGGGGTTCAGCTCGAACCGGGTCACCACGCCCATATCCTGATACATCGCCATCAGCCGCCGCGTGGCGTCCTCCACGGTGCGCATAACGGGATTTCGGGCCTTGGCCTCCTTGTCCCCCACCGAAAGATAGACCCGCTCCGGTGCGCGCACAGGGGCGTTGCGGGATGCATATTCGATAAAGCCAGGATACCATATCGAGCCGGAAACGCTGGCGAAGCGGCCAAAGGCATCCGTTTGATGCGCCGCCCAAGCCGCAAACAGCCCCGCCAGTGAGTATCCGGCCAGGCCGGTCCATCGCGGTGGCTCCGGCAGTTTCCCGAGCACCGCCTGCAACACCTCCTCGGTCAGCACCTTCAACCACGCGCCGGCGTGCCCGGTAAAATCCTGGCCCCTGAACACCCCCGGCGCGGGCCAGGGTGTCAGATCGTCGTCCCAGTCCAGGCCGCCGATGGCGGCCAGTGAGAAATCCGCGCTCGTGACGGCCTTCACCGCCTCAAACAGCGCCTGTCCCTCGCCATCCTCGCCGTTGACCACGATCAGCGGCGCGCCCGGCACGGCCGATAGGAACAGCTCCACCGCCTTATTTGCAATGTCCAGCTTTTCCATTTACGCCCTCCTGTCGATTTTTTCGTCGGGCCCCGCGACGCCCACAGCACGCCGGCCTGTCCGTCGATCCCAATAAAAAACCCCGGTGCCGCGTGGCATCGGGGTTGATTGTCGCAATTAGCGCTTGGAGAACTGGGGCGCGCGACGGGCGGCCTTCAGGCCGTACTTCTTGCGCTCCTTCATGCGCGGGTCGCGGGTCAGATAGCCGGCCTTCTTGATGGCGGGCTTCAGATCGGCGTCCGCCTTCACCAGCGCGCGGGCGATGCCGTGACGGATCGCACCGGCCTGGCCGGTGAAGCCGCCGCCCTTGCAGTTGACGACGACGTCCCACTTGCCCAGGGTCTCGGTCAGCACCAGGGGCTGACGCACGACGGTCTTCAGGGTCTCGTAACCGAAGTACTCCTCCAGGTTGCGCTTGTTGATGGTGATGTTGCCCTCACCGGGGATCAGACGAACGCGGGCGATCGCCTTTTTCCTTCTGCCGACGGCATGGAAACTAACATTACTCATTTCTTCGTCCTCCTCCCTATTACAGCTTCAGCGCTTCGGGCTTCTGAGCCTGCTGGTTGTGCTCGGGGCCAGCGTACACGAACAGCTTTTTGGCCATCGCGTAGCCCAAGGGGCCCTTGGGCAGCATGCGGCGAACCGCCTCACGGAAGGCGAACTCGCTCTTGTTGGCCATCAACTTGCGGTAGGAGACCTCCTTCAGGCCGCCCGGATAGCCGGTATGATAGCGATAAACCTTGTTGTCCAGCTTCTTGCCGGTCAGCACCAGCTTATCGGCGTTCACGACGATGATATAGTCGCCACAATCACAGTGGGGCGTGAAGGTGGGCTTGTGCTTGCCGCGCAGCATGGAAGCGACCTGGGAAGCCAGGCGGCCGAACACCATGCCCTCGCCGTCGATGACGTACCACTTACGCTCGACGTTCTGGGGATTCGCCATATAAGTACTCACGTGTAATTTCCCTCCAATTTCGATCGCCGGAACGGTTCCGGCCGCGAACCACGGGCACTTTGCCTCCCGATCCGCTCTTCATTGAATCAATGCTTTTGCGCCAGGTGTGGTCAGTACCTTCGCAATCATGCCATTGCCCGGGGCTAGTGAGCGTATTGACACAAGATGTATTATACCCAATTTTCCCCTGTGCGTCAACGGTTTTCGCCATCGGTTTTCAACATTTAACATCCTTTTCGGATTGATAACCAGCCCCGCAAACCTCCCAGTGCGGCGGCAAGGGTGCAGGCATTGCAAAAGAAGCCAAAGCCGGCGCACAGCCAAAAGCCGAACAGCCCCCAGCGGGCCGCCAGCGGCACCATGGGCAGCGCGTGGGCCAGCATAAGCGGGCCGCCCCGCGTCAGCGCCGCGCAACCTGCCGCCACCGGCAGGGCCATTCCCAAGGCGCAGAACAGGGCCAGGCGTCGGGAATTGACGCTGGAATCCACGCGCTCGCACACGGCGTCCGCTGCTACGCAGGCGTTCAGCGCGGCGTGGCTCAGCGCCAGGGCGAGCATCGCCGGCAGGCTGCCCGCCAGGGTCAGCACCGCCTCACCCGTCAGATAAAGCCGAGGCGGCCTGGGGTCCAGGGCAAGGCCAAGGTAAAACAGCAGGGCAATTCCAAACAGCGTCGTGCCCGCCGGGGCCATCCCCCG
>CAMVBO010000400.1 GCA_947165745.1 uncultured Clostridia bacterium
CGCTGATGAACATCATCGGCTGCCTGGACGTGGCCACGTCGGGACAGTACACCCTCCACGGGCGTTCGGTGGACGAGCTGACCGAGACGGAACTGGCCCGGCTGCGCAGCGCGGAGATCGGCTTTGTGTTCCAGAACTCCCAGCTGCTGCCCAGGCTGACGGCCCAGAAGAATGTGGAACTGCCGCTGATCTATGCGGGCGTGGGGCCCAAGGAGCGCAGAAGGCGCGCCCGGCAGCTGCTGGAGCGCGTGGGTCTGTCCGACCGGATGGACCACACCCCCAGCCAGCTGTCTGGCGGCCAGCAGCAGCGCGTGGCCATCGCCAGGGCCCTGGCCGGAAACCCCACGCTGCTGCTGGCGGACGAGCCCACCGGCGCGCTGGACCAGAAGACGGGCAGACAGGTGATGGCGCTGTTCAGGGAGTTGAACGACGAGGGCCGCACCATCATTATGATTACCCACGACATGAACATTGCGCAAAACGCCCGCCGGGTGGTGCACATCATCGACGGCGAGCTGACAGAAGGAGGTGCCGTTGCAGATGCTTGAACCCATCCGAAAGCCCTATGCCACGCCACCTGTGACCATCCATGGAGGCGACGCCGATGCTTAAATCCATACGCGCCACCTTCGTGATGCTGCACGAGTGCGTGAAGATGTCCCTGGCCAACATCCTGGGCAACCGCGCCCGGTCCTTCCTGACGGTGCTGGGCATACTCATCGGCGTGGCGGCGGTCATCGCGCTGATCACCACGGTGAACGGCTTTTCCGGGTCGCTGTCCAATTCCTTTTCCAGCATGGGCGCGGGCACGCTGACGGTCACCGTCTCCGGAAGCGACCTGAAATCCGGCCTGACGACGGAGGATCTGGCGGGGCTGACCGAGCTGGACGCCGTGGAGGGCGTCACGCCCAGCGTGGCCCTCAGCGCCCGCATCTCGCGGGGCGGGAGCTACAAGACAAACGTGTCCGTCTCCGGCAAGAACAGCTATTACTTTCGCCGGAATGAGGACATCGTCACCCGGGGACGGGTGCTGAACATCGCCGACGAGGACTACATGACCTTTGTCTGCCTCATCAGCCCGGACATGGTGGAGGAATTCTTCTATGGCGTGGACCCCATCGGCGAGAGCCTGTACATCGGGGGCATCCCCTTCACGGTGGTTGGCCTGATGAGCGAGGACGCCGACTCCAGCATCTCCGGCATGATGAGCGGCAGCCCGGACATACTGATCCCCTACACCACGGCCATGAAGCTGAACAGCGTCAACGTGGTCACCTCCTTCACGGTGTACCTGGCCGACGGCTGGAACTCTGAGCGCGGCACGGAGACGCTGGAATCGGCGCTGGACGCATTGTTCAGCTACGAGGAGGACTGTTATGAGATCATGGATATGTCCTCCATCGAAGACACCATGGAGAGCATGCTGAACATGGTCAGCGCGCTGCTGGCGGGCATCGCCTCCATCGCCCTGGTGGTGGGCGGCATCGGCATTATGAACATGATGCTGACCACCGTCACCGAGCGCACCACGGAAATCGGCCTGAAGAAGGCCCTGGGGGCCATTCCCTGGCAGATCCAGGCGCAGTTTTTGATCGAGTCCTTCCTGCTGTCGATCATCGGCGGCGGGGCGGGCATCGTGCTGGGGCTTTTGCTGTCGATGATTTTGTCGAAGGTCATGGGCACCGGCTTCGTGATCTCCACCTTCGCCATATTCCTGGGCGCGGGCTTCTCCGCCGCCGTGGGCATCATCTTCGGCTGGGCCCCGGCGCGCAAGGCCAGCAAGCTGAACCCGATCGACGCGCTCAGGTCGGTATGAGCCGCCCAAGGCTTTTATAAAGAGAAAGCTTCGACACACCGTTTTATCAACCAATTCAAAGGAGGTATTTCCATGAAGTTCCGCATCATTCCCGTCCTGCTGGCTTGCACGCTGCTGCTTGCTCCCTGTGCCCTGGCCGACGGCATCACCTTTACCGGCACCGTGGTCGCCAGCGAGACGCATGAAGTCTACGCGCCCATCGGCGGCGCCGTGGAAACCGTGGCGAGCGAGGCGGGCCAGCGGGTCGCCGCGGGCGACGTGCTTGTGCAGCTGTCCACCACGAAGGTCTATGCCGAGGAGGACGGCACCGTCACCGGCGTGTTCGCAGAGCCCGGCGACAATGCCGAGACCGTGCGGGAGAAGTACGGCGCGGTGATGTACATCGAGGGTGGGAGCGTCTATTCCATCGCGGCGTCCACCGAAAACGCCTACAACTCGACCGCCACCAAGTTCGTCCACGTGGGCGAGGAGGTATACCTGGCATGCTACTCCGACGGCAGCCACACCGGCACCGGCGTCATCACGTCCATCGAGGGCACCGATTACACCGTGCGGGTTACTTCCGGCGAATTCCTGATCGGCGAGACCGTGAACATCTATCGCGGCCAAAGCGCCGTGTCCACCAGCCGCATCGGCCGGGGCACGCTGAACCGCACCAGTCCCACCGCCGTGTCCGGCAGCGGCAGCGTGGTGAGCATCGCGGTGTCAAGCGGCGACAGCGTCAAGAAGGGCGATCTGCTGTTTGAGACCCTGGACGGCAGCTTCGACGGCCTGTATATGTCCGGCAGCGCAATCGCGGCGGGCGTGGACGGCACCGTCAGCCAGCTGAACGCCCAGCAGGGCAGCCCCGTGCAGAAGGGCGACGTGGTGGCCGTGAT
>CAMVBO010000401.1 GCA_947165745.1 uncultured Clostridia bacterium
TCAGCTCCGCAGCCGGCAGGGCACGGGGGTTGTCCGGCGTCACGGTGACGAAGGCCCGGGCAAAGGGCGAGAGCCGTCGGAACATATCGCCATAGTCCTTGTCGGCCATGCATCCGCACAGGAACACCAGCTGCCGTCCGGGCAGATACTCCCGCAGCGCGGACTCCAGCGCGGCGAGACACTGGGGGTTGTGGCCGCCGTCGGCGATGAACAGGGGTTTCTTTTTCAGCACCTGGAAGCGCCCGGGCCAGCGCACTTCGGAAAGCCCCCGGCGCACGGCGTCCTCCGGGATGCTCCAGCCCCGACCGCGCAGCACGTCGACGGCGGTGAGCACCGTGGCGGCGTTGTTCAGCTGGTGTGCGCCCAGCAGCGGCAGGACGATGTCCTTCAGGCTGCCCCAGTCGAACCTCTGGCCCTCCAGCGACGCGGACAGGGGCCGCAGGGCGTCGAAGTCCGCCACGCGAAGCGGCGCGCCCTTTTCCCGGCAGGCCTGCGCGATCACCGCCTCCACCGACGGCTGCTGATGGTACAGCACGCAGGGCCGCCCGGGCTTGATGATGCCGGCCTTGGTGCGGGCGATGGCTTCCACGGTGTCCCCCAGGAATTGGGTGTGGTCCAGGCCGATGTTGGTGATGACGGCGCACTCGGTGTTTTCGATCACGTTGGTGGCGTCCCAATCGCCGCCCATGCCCACTTCGCACACCACGATGTCGCACCGCTCGCGCCGGAAGTATTCAAACGCCAGCGCGGTGATCAGCTCGAACTCCGAGGGATGCTCCGCCATGGCGTCGGCGTGGGGCCGCACGACCTCTGTCAGCGCACACAGCTGCGCATCGGAAATCTCGATCCCGTTCACCTGCATGCGCTCGTTGAAGCGAACGATGTAGGGCGAGGTGTACAGCCCCGTGCGATAGCCCGCCTGCCGCAGGACGGAGGCCAGCATCGCCGCCGTGGAGCCCTTGCCGTTGGTGCCCGCGATGTGCACGAATTTCAACGCGCGCTCGGGGTTGCCCAGGCGCTTCAACAGCTCCCGCTCCCGTTCCAGCCCCGGGATCGTGCCCAGCCAGGAGACGGAGTGGATGTAGGACAGCGTTTCCGTGATGCTCATAAGGCATACTTCCTTCGCGTTTATTTTGCCGGCCAAAGGCCCAGGTGTTCAAACACCTTCGACCGGAACAGCCCGTAGACCACCGCGGCGTTCACGGCGGAGGTGATGGCGAACTGCACGGCCCTGGTCCCCAGGAACCAGACAAAGCTGTGGGTGCCGTAAAAGAAGGCCAGCCAGTAGCTCTGCCACAGCACACGGCCCAGCACCACGGCGGGCAGGAAGGACAGCAGAATGCTCAGGTAGCCGGGCTTTTTGAGCACCAGGCGCCGCATAAGCCCCGCGCACACGCCGATCAGCACCGGCGGCAGAGCGAATATGGGGTTGTAGCCATAGCCGGAGAACAGGCAGCCTACGGCGTCGCCCACCAGGCCCACGCAGCCGCCGGCCACAGGGCCGAACAGCAGGCCCGCCACGATGATGGGCACGTCCTCGATGGAAAAGCGCATGGTGGGGTTGGGCATGGGCACGATGAACCGGGCCAGCGCCACCTCGATGGCCGAGAGCAGCGCCAGCGTGACCAGCGTACGGGTGGTCATGCGATTGGACATAAAGAATCCTCCGTTTCAGGAGGAGGTTGGACGAGGGTCTCGCTGATGATACGGGTCCTTCCCGCACGATGGTTCAGCGGATGCAAAATGGCACCGCGGGGCCGCACGCCGGCTCCTTCGCCCGACGGCAACCTCCCATCCGCCGGTACTTGACGCGCCATTTCTACTCATTCCATCGGCAGGGTGCTTCGCGGCGCCCACATCGGCACCGCTCGAGCATACTGGATATGCGGACGGGCCGCCAGAGGCGGGCGTCACGCGGGTCGGGGACATCCAACGGATGGCCCCGGCCACATTATAGAACAATCGCGGGCAAGTTGCAACGCCTGCCCGCGATTTTACGGGATATTCACACAGCAAACGGTCAGCCGTCCACGTCCAGATACAGGGCGATCAACTTCGGGTAGTACTGCGCCTGGTACATTTGCTGGCCGTCCACGTAGGCGTAGGCCAGGTAGCGGCGGCCCATGACCGGGTTGGACAGGCTGCTCTGGTTCTCCAGCACGATCAGCTGGCGTTCCTCCGTGCCCACGTCCATCACCAGATAGCTGGCGCCGTTGTCGTCGGTGAAGCTGTCGAGGATCGGGCCCTTGCAGGCGAAGCTCTGGTAGTGCCAGTTTTCAAACAGCTTCTTCAACTGGTCGTAGTCCATCTTCCAGGCCCGGCCGGACATCTCCGCCAGCGAGGGCTTGTAATTCACGGCGAAGCTGATCACCGCGTCCTCCTTGCCGGGCATCGTGGCGCGGAAGCGAACGATGTTTTCCCCATAGGTGGCGAACTTGCTGATGAAGGAGAAGCGGCCGGTGGCGTCCACCTGCAGGCTTTCGGGGATGTAGTCGGTGTCCACGGCGATGGACGCGCCCGGCTCCGTGGTGCCGGTGATGGCCATCGTGCGGGCGGTGGAGACGTCCGATACGGTGGTGTCCAGCTCCAGGTCGATGTCGTAATGCTGCCGGAAGATGACCAGCTCGCGCCGGCATTCCCGGTGCTTGGGCGTGCGAACGATCAGCGTGATGATGTTGTCGCCGATGG
>CAMVBO010000402.1 GCA_947165745.1 uncultured Clostridia bacterium
CCCGGAGCACCTGACGGCGGTTGCCAAAATGGTGCGCATCCTGGGCAATGCGGGGCTGGAGGAAGCCGGCCAGGAGCCGGATCTGACGGATAAGAAGGTCATGCGCGCCCTGCGCCCCGGCCAGCTGGTGGACGCGGTGAACGCGTGCATGGCGGCCATGAGCGAGGGCATGGAATCGGAGATCCCGGAAAAAAAGCAGGAAGGGCCCACGGACGTGGTGCTTGAGGAAATGGAAAGAAAAAAAGGGCCGGAAAGCTGACCTATCTGATGGTGGTCAGCTGGGGCCTGATCGCCGGTCTCCGGCTGGACGAGATCCACCGGATGAAGCCCGGCGCTGTCATGGATTTATACATTTACCGCAGGAATTATGACGATATCCAGCATGGAATAACAAGGGAGTGATGGCATGGCCAATTCTGGCGTCAATGTAAAAATGGCTGTGGAAGGGGTTGCCCAATTTAGAAGCAGTATGCGGGAGGCCCAGGCCAGCGTCAAAACCCTTGACCAGGCTTTGAAACTGAATGAGGCGCAGTTCCGGGAGACCGGCGATGCCGAGGAATATCTTTCCAATAAGGCGGAGCTGCTGAAAAGCAAGGTCGGCGCGCAGCAGGCCGTTATCAACGAAACTAAAAAAGCCCTGGAAACCATGAGGACGCAGGGCATTTCCCCGGCATCCACCAAATACCAGGAAATGCAGCAAAAAATGCTGGCTGCCGAAACCAAAATGTCCGAAATGCGGACAGAGCTGAATAAAACCAAGGACGGCATGATCGACACCAAGGGCAGCACCGAGGACATGAACCAGGAGCTGCAAAACATCGGCCAGGGCGTTGCCTGGGGGAATATCGCGGAAGGACTGGGCAAAATCACCGCCGGCATGGAAGCGGCGGCGAAAAAGGCGTTCCAGCTGGGCAAGCAGATCGTGAACGCCAGCCGGGATTCCTCGCAATGGGCCGATGACCTGATCACCCGCTCCACCCAGTACGGCGTGAGCACCGAAGAGCTCCAGCGGATGGAAAACGTATCCAAATTCATCGATACAGAAGCGGATACCATCCTGGCGGCCCGGCAGCGGATGAACAAAAACATCGGCAGCGGGAACAAGAACGCCCTTGAAGCGCTTGGGTTCCTCAAGGTCGGCACCGGCGGGAAAACGGAGGACACCTTCTGGGCCATCGGCGAAGCGCTGATGAAGGTCACCGATGAAACGGAGCAGGAAGCGAAGGCAAACGCTATCTTCGGCAAATCCTGGCGCGACCTGATGCCGCTATTCCAGGCGGGCAGAAAAGAATATGAGCAGCTGATGGCCGAGCAGAACGTATTGACGGATGACCAGGTGCAATCGCTCGGCAAGCTGGATGATACCTATAACAAGGTGGAAAACCAGATTAACGCCATCAAGCAATCCTTCTGGGCTTCCCTGGCGCCTGCGCTGACGGAAGCCACAACGGCCTTTGCCGGCCTTGTGGATAAATTCAACGCGTTTTTGCAGAGCGATGCAGGCAAAGAGGCGATTTCCAACGTGGTCAACAAGATCACGGAAGGGCTGGGCTGGATTTCGGAGCACAGCAGCGAGGTTGTTACCGGCATAGAAGTGATCGGCGCCGCGTTTGCAGCGTTGAAGATCGCGGAGTTTGCGGCGCAGATCATGCAGGTTGTATCCGGCCTTAAAACAATCGGCCTGATGGGCGGCGGCGCGAAAGCGGCAGGCGCCGCGGCTGCGGGCGGCGGCTCCTTGCTTTCCGGCATGGGGAAAGCGGCTGCCGGCGGGCTGAAAACCGTGGGCGGCTCCGCGCTGGTTCCTGCCGGCGTGGTGGCAGTGGCTGTGGCTCCCGCCGTGGGCGCCCAAAAGGACAACGAAGCGAAATGGATCGAGGAGCAAAACAGGCGGCTTCGCAAGGCCGGGGCGGCAAGCGAAGCGGGCAAACAGGAGGCCGCCGAAATCATCGCCCGCGCCGCGGAAGCGCTGGGGCCGAAACGCGATGAAAGCGGCGAATACGAGCGGAATTTTTTGGGATTTCTTAATATGAACCCCGACAGCTCCGCGGAGCAGCTGCTGATGGAATTGCAGGGCAGGCAGAGCGCCGAGCTGGAAAAAATGCTGGATGGCGCTTTCACCAGCCAGGGGGATTACACCTGGCTTGAATTACAGCGCCTGTGGGGCGGCGAGGCCATGGAGCAGGGGAGAATTGAAGCCATCCTCACCAGCGTATCGGACGCGTATGAGCGCATGGTGGACGCCACCAACGACCTGACCGGCGGCACCGAGAGCCAGAGCAAAAGCAACAGCGAAATGACGGCGGCCATCGGGGACATGAAAGGCCTGCCGGCTGCCATTACCGCGGCCGTGCAGAGCGGGATGCGCGGCATCAATATCTATATTGACGGCGCTGCGGCGGGCGGCGTGCTGGCCCCGCATATCAATACACGGCTGGGCGGGCTGGTGACAAGAACGGCCATGACCAGATAAGGAGGCGGCAGCATGATCCTATCCCGGCGCGTTGCGCTTGACAATGTGCAGCTGGACGAGCTGCATCCCCGGATCGTGATCCGCGGCATCGATACCGGCGTGCCGCATGAAACCATCAGCGCGGTGAACCGCATGGGCGGCTGGGGCCAGCGGATTACCGGGCAGCATTATGAATCCCTGGACGTAAACGTAACATTTGCCATCGATATCCCCTATAC
>CAMVBO010000403.1 GCA_947165745.1 uncultured Clostridia bacterium
TCAGATCCAGGTCGGCCACCTCCCCGGCCATCAGCCGATAGAAGGCGGCGGAGCCGATCATCACGGCGTTGTCGGTGCAGAGGTTCTTCGGCGGGATATAGACCCGCAGCCCTGCCTTTTCGCCCCGCCTTTGCAGCTCGCTTCGAAGCAGCGAATTCGCCGCCACGCCGCCGGCCACGGCGATGCGCTTCGCCCCGGTGTCCTTCGCGGCAGCCAGTGTCTTGTCCACCAGCAGGTCCACCACGCTCCTTCTGAATGAGGCGGCAAAGTTGGCCGCGTCGATCTCCACGCCCTGCTGCCTGAGGTGATGGGCCTGATTGATGACGGCGGTCTTGAGGCCGGAGAAGGAGAAGTCGTACTTCCCCTGGGTGTGGGGATGGGGGAACTTATAGGCGTGGTCGTCGCCGCTGTCCGCCAATTTGTCCAGCAGCGGCCCGCCCGGATAGGGGATGTCCAGCACCCGGGCCACCTTGTCGAAGGCCTCCCCCGCCGCGTCGTCGGTGGTCTGGCCGATCAATTCATATTCGCCGTAGCGGGTCACGTTCAGTATGTGGCTGTGCCCGCCGGAGGCCACCAGGCACACGAACGGCGGCTCCAGATCCGGATGGGCGATGTAGTTGGCCGAGACGTGGCCCTCGATGTGGTTCACCGGGATCAGCGGCAAATCCCGCCCATAGGCCAGGGCCTTGGCCCAGCTGACGCCGGTGAGCAGCGCGCCCACCAGCCCCGGCCCGTAGGTGACGGCCACGGCGTCGATGGCGTCCAGAGTGACGTGGGCCTCGGCCAGCGCCGCGTCCAGCAGCGGGTCGATGGCCTCCACGTGCATACGGCTGGCAATCTCCGGCACCACGCCGCCGTAGAGGGCATGGGTGTCGATCTGGCTGGCGATGGCGTTGGCCAGCTGCTCCCGCCCGTTGCGCACCACGGCGACGGCGGTCTCATCGCAGCTGGACTCCACCGCCAGGATCAGCGCTTCTCCCCGAAGTCGAAGGTCTTGGGCCTTTGCGCGGACGCGCGCCGCGTAGCTCGATTGTCGTTCCATTTGTTTTCCTCGTCTCGCTTGTCTTTGGGCCAGACGCGGGCGACGAGCGTCGCCAGCGCCGGTACGGCGATCATCGCCGCCAGGGACCAGATCCCGATGCGCAGACCCATGGCCATGAACATGCTCTGGGGGCAAATGCGGATCAGCAGGTCCGTGGCCGGGTCCAGCAGCCACAGGTCGTTTCTGAACAGCAGCCGGTGAAAGAAGGTGAACGCGCCGTCAAAGTCGACGGCCGCCCAGATGCCGAACGCGCCGATGGGAATCAGCAGGATCAGCGGTGACAGCCAGGCGATCCGCTGGGCCTTGCGCCGGTTTTGCAGAAGATACGCCCCGCCCACGGTCAGCAAAATGGCCCAGGGGATCAGCCTCGAACGCACCTTTCTGAGCAGTTGGAACAGATCGAAGCAGTCCCGCATGTGGGTCATTTCCCTGTCGTTGAAGGCGGGCTGCAACACGCCCCGGACCGGGATCACAACAACCCCGTCGCCCTCGTTCAGCGCGGCCTCGTCCCCGGCCAGATAAGCAGCCAGGCGCCCGTCCAGCATCCACAAATCGTCGTCGGATATGCCCGCCGCGCTGGCGGCGTCCATGGTCAGCCAGGCCTCCTGCTGCAATTTGTAGTACAGCTTTCCGTCCGTGCCCACGGCGTGCAGGGCGGTGAGTATCAATATCAGCATCAGCGCGACCAGGCCCAATGCAAGGCCGATCACGCCGAGGGTGGTTCGCTTGGAGTTGGTCATGGATGGTCTCCTGTCGTTTTGAAGCAGCGCGTTAAACCAGGAGTTGGCGGGCTGTGCCCGCACTCATTTGCTGCCACGTTTTGATATCCGCCGGATCGGCATGCGAACGGCCTCCCGTCGGCGCATGCACAAGCTGGAATCTGTCATTTGTAGGTAATGTAGTTTTCGTCAAATGAACTCAATCTTGATTCGATGTCCTCAACCTGCTCTTCATTCAAATCAATGATTTCCATAAACTTGTATCTTCTAACAAACCCCGACTTGTCGCCTTGGCACAGGAATACCCAAAGCCTTCCCCCGTTGGGGAAGGTGACCGAGCGGAGCGAGGTCGGAAGAGGTCCTCTCCCGATGGCTTTTCGCGTTCATCGCAACAAAGGCGCAAGGTGGCAGGCATGGGGACCTCTTCCGCCCTCTTCGAGGGCACCTTCCCCAGAGGGGAAGGCTTGGGGGCGGCAGCCGCTATTCCTAATCCCTAATCCCTATTCCCTAATCCCTACTGCCTACTGCCTGCTCCCTCTCCTCACAGCTTCTGCAGATAGCTGGTCACAAACCCCTCCAGCTTGCCGTCCATCACGGCGTTCACGTCGCCGGCCTCGTAGCCGGTGCGGTGGTCCTTCACCATGGTATAGGGCTGGAACACATAGGAGCGAATCTGGCTGCCCCATTCGATCTTCTTCAATTCGCCCTTGATTTCGCCCATCTGCTCCTGGCGCTGCTGCTCCTTCAGCTCGGCCAGCCGCGCCCGCAGCCAGATGAAGCACATCTCCTTGTTCTGCACCTGGCTGCGCTCGTTCTGGCACTGCACCACGATGCCGGTGGGCAGGTGGGTGATGCGCACGGCGGAGTCGGTGCGGTTGACGTGCTGGCCGCCGGCGCCGGAGGCGCGGTAGGTGTCGATGCGCAG
>CAMVBO010000404.1 GCA_947165745.1 uncultured Clostridia bacterium
AAACGGCGGTACACCATCGGTCTTTCCGTTCTCCTGATGGGCGTTAGCAATATGGCGGCGCGAGGGCGAGCGCATGCAGCGGGATCTTTCCGGACGCGTGGACGCCATCGAGCGCATGACCGCCGAGATCGAGGCGCGCTATCCCGAGACCGTGGAGGCGTATCGCGCGCGGCTGCGCGCCGCCGTGGGAGAGCTGCTCTCCGACACCAGCGTGGACGAGAGCCGGCTCCTGATGGAAGTGGCCCTCATGGCCGACCGCAGCGCCATCGCCGAGGAGATCGTGCGGCTCAACAGCCATGTGCAGGCGCTCCGGCAGCTGTTCGAATCGCCCGAGCCCATCGGCCGGCGCATCGACTTCATCGTGCAGGAGCTCAACCGCGAGACCAACACCGTATCGTCCAAGTCCCAGGACATTCCGATCACCCAGCTGACCGTGGACATGAAGGCGGAGATCGAAAAGCTGCGGGAGCAGATCCAGAACATCGAATAAGGCTACATAAGAAAGACGAGGAGGGGCTCAACCATGGCGAATCGCGGCAGGCTGTTTGTCATCTCCGGCCCGGCGGGCGCGGGCAAGACCGAAATCGTGAAAAAGCTGATCGAGAAGCACCCGGACGTGCGCCTGTCGGTGTCCTGCACCACCCGCGCGCCCCGTCCCGGCGAGGTGAACGGCGTGAACTATCACTTCGTCACCGAGGAGCGCTTCAGGGAGCTGATCGACCAGGACGCCTTTTATGAGTGGGCCCACGTGCACCAGAACCACTACGGCACCCTGAAGGCCACCGTGCAGGACGAGCTGGCCCGGGGCCACGACCTGATCCTGGAGATCGACGTGCAGGGCTGTTTGCAGGCCATGGCCCAGGACGACACCGTGACGGGCATATTCGTCTGCCCGCCCAGCCGGCAGAACCTGGAGCAGCGCCTGCGCAACCGGGGCACCGAGACGGAGGAATCCATCCGCGTGCGGCTGAACAACGTGGCCTCGGAGGTGGCGACCGCCTACAAATACCACTATGTGATCATCCACCAGGACTGGCGCGACGTGCCCAACGCCCTGGAGATCGCGGCGGAGGAGGCCTACGCCATCATCGCCGCCAAGCGCCTGGAGATCGACAACCGAAAGGATTTTCTGGATCGACTGAGCGCTTCGCTTCTCAATCAGGAATGAGGAATGAAAAGTGTTCGCTATTGATTCCTGATTCCTCATTCAAACACCGACATTTGATTTGAACAAGGAGGATATTTCGTTATGATGACCGAACCCCCCATCGGCGAGCTGCTGGAAAAGGTGGATTGCCGCTATACCCTGGCCGTGGAGGCCGCCAAGCGGGCCCGCGAGATCATCGCCGGCAGCCTGCCGCTGATCGACACCAAGGAGACCAAGCCGCTGTCCATCGCCATCGAGGAGATCAACCGCCGGCTGATCACCTATTCCCGGGACGAGGAAGCGACCGACGAGGATAATTGACCTACCGCGTAAAGCCATAGAGCCATCCACAGCGAAACCCGATCTATCGGTTTCGCTTATTGGCGTTATTTGGGAAGACTGCTTTCGCAGCGCGGTTCGGGGACGCCGGAATCTGCAGGAAGGGACGGACACGTCCCGTGGAGAGGAAAAGAAAAGCCATGTTGAAGGACAAGCAAATCGTGCTGGGCGTGACGGGCGGCATCGCGGTCTACAAGGCCTGCGATTTGACCAGCCGCCTGGTGAAGGCCGGGGCGAAGGTGCGGGTGGTTCTGACGCAGAACGCCTGCAAATTCGTGCCGCCGCTGACCTTTGAAACCCTCAGCGGATGCGCCGCTTCCACCGACACCTTTGCCCCGCGCAGGGAGCTGGAGCATATCGCGCTGGCAAAGTGGGCGGACGCCTTCGTGATCGCCCCGGCCACGGCCAACTGCTTGGCCAAGCTGGCAAACGGCATTGCCGACGACCTGCTTTCCACCACCGCGCTGGCCATGACGGCGCCACTGCTCATCGCCCCGGCGATGAACAGCAACATGTGGCGGCACCCGGCCACCCAGGCGAACCTGCGGGTCTTGGTCGAGCGCGGCGCGAACACGGTCGGTCCCGGCGTGGGCCGTCTGGCCTGCGGGGACGACGACGTGGGCCGCATGGCCGAGCCCGCCGAGATCGCGGAGGCGCTGGATCGCCTTTTGAACCCCAGGAGGGATTTGGAAGGCGTCAGGGTCATGGTCACGGCTGGGCCGACGGTGGAGCGCATCGACCCGGTGCGCTACATCACCAACCGCTCCACCGGCAAGATGGGCTATGCCATCGCCGAGGCCGCGCGGGATCGGGGCGCCGAGGTGGCGCTGGTCTCCGGCCCGGTGAGCCTGGCCGCGCCGAAGGGCGTGGACGTGGTGCCCATCCAGTCCAGCGCGGACCTGTGCGCGGCGGTGTTGCAGCGCGGCGAGTGGGCGGACGTGGTGATCCAGGCCGCCGCCCCGGCGGATTTCACTCCCGAGACCGTGGCCGGGAGCAAGATCAAGAAGACCGGCGAGGGCATGACCCTGCGGCTTAAAAACACCACCGACATCGCCGCCGAGCTGGGCAGGCGCAAGCGCCCGGGACAGATCCTGGTGGCCTTCGCCGCCGAGACGGACGACATGATCGAACACGCCAGGGGTTTGCTTTTCAGGCCGAACGCGGTGCTGGTGGTGGCCGACGACGTGGGGCGCTCCGGCG
>CAMVBO010000405.1 GCA_947165745.1 uncultured Clostridia bacterium
AATAAAGTGTGTGTGTATTGATTCCCGCCATGGAGCGTGAAGAAATTTAACCATCTTGAGGCGTTTTTGAACGCCATGCAAGCGGACGCGGCGCTGGTTCACCGCCCGGAAAACCTGCGCTGGCTGGCGGGGTACACCGGCGAGGGCTGCCTGTTCATCTGCAGGGACGCCCAGGTGATCCTGACGGATTCCCGCTACACGGAGCAGGTCCGGCGCGAGGCCCCGGGTTGGGGGCTTGAGCAAGTGGACGCCCAGCACAAGTATCCCGCGCTGATCGGCGAACAGATCGCCTCTCACGGCGCAAAGAGCGTCTACGTGGAGACCGACTACCTGACCTACGACGACTACCGAAACCTGGAAAGCGCGCTTGAGGGCGTGGAGCTTGTGCCGATGAACGGCATCCCCGAAAAGCTGCGCGAGGTGAAGGACGAGGAAGAGCTTTCCAGCATCCGGCGCGCGGCGTCCATCGCCAGCGACGCTTTTATGAACATCCTGCCCAGCATCCACGCGGGCATGACGGAAAAGCAGGTTCAGCGGGTGCTGGAGTTTGAGATGCTGGAGCTTGGCAGCGAGGGCGTGGCCTTTGAGACCATCGCGGCGGCGGGATTGAACGGCGCGCTGCCCCACGCAAGGCCCTCGGACCACGTCATCCAGAATGGCGAGCTGCTGACGTTGGACTTCGGCGCGACGGTGAACGGCTACCGTTCGGACATGACCCGCACGGTGGGCTTCGGCAAGATTACCGGCGAGCTGCGCCAGATCTACGAAACGGTGCGCATGGCCCAGCAGCTGGGCCTGGACGCCCTGGCCGTGGGCAAGCAGTGCCGCGAGGTGGACCGCGTCGCCCGCGACTACATCGACGCCCGCTATCCCGGCACGTTTGGCCACAGCCTGGGCCACGGCGTCGGCCTGTACATCCATGAACAGCCCCGGGTGGCTTCCGGAAGCACGGCCGTGCTGGTGCCCGGCAACGTGGTGACGGTGGAGCCCGGCGTATATATCCCCGGCGTCGGCGGATGCCGGATCGAGGATACGGTGATCATGACCGACAGCGGCATCATCAACACCATTGCCGCGCCGAAGCACTTGATCGAGCTCTGATCCCGGCTGACAACATCAACCTACGACTACTATTTGAGGAGGCACATTCCCCATGATCAACGCAAGCGATTTCAGAAACGGCGTCACCTTTGAGATGGACAACGGCGTTTGGACCATCGTCGAGTTCCTGCACGTGAAGCCCGGCAAAGGCGCGGCCTTTGTGCGCACGAAGCTGAAGAACGTCGTCACCGGCGCCGTCATCGAGCGCACCTTTAACCCCACTGAAAAGTTCCCAAAGGCCTACATCGAGACCAAGGAGATGCAGTACACCTACAACGACGGTGATTTCTATCACTTCATGGACCTGGAGACCTACGACGACCTGATGCTGACCCACGATCAGGTGGCCGACGCCATCCCCTTCGTGAAGGAGAACACCAACGTGACCGTGCGCTTCTTCAAGGGCGCGCCCTTCAGCGTGCAGGCGCCCAACTTCGTTGAGCTGGAAGTCACCAACACCGAGCCCGGCTTCAAGGGCGACACCGCCGCCAACACCACCAAGCCCGCCACCTTCGAGACCGGCCTGGTGCTGCAGGTGCCGCTGTTCATCGAGACCGGCGAAGTGCTGAAGATCGACACCCGCGACGGCGGCGAGTATCTGGGCCGCGCGTAAGTCGGCAGGGCCGGCTGCCGTTTGCAGCCGTCTTTCTGATATCGGTTTTGCGCCGCTGATCCAAGCGCGGAAACCTGCGGCGGTTCCCCTTCAAGGGGCTGTCTCACCTATGAGACAGTCCCTTGCGGTATAGCCATGAAAAACAGGGCATACTATGCCCGATGAACAGGAGGTGCGGACAATGGAGAACCTCGGCAAGAAGGTCGGTTTCCTGAAGGGCCTGATGGAGGGCATGAACCTGGAGACGGACGGCGCCAACGGCAAGCTGATGGCCGGCATTGTGGACCTGCTGGGCGATCTTTCCGATCGCGTGGAAGCCATCGACGAGCTTCTGGACGACCTGAACGACTATGTGGAGAGCATCGACGAGGATCTGTCGGAGTTGGAAGGCGCGGACGACGAGCTGGACGACTACTTCGGCGATGACGACGCGACGGACTTCGACGATGAGGACGACGACGAACTGTTCCCCGCCGGCGAGGACAAGCTGCACCTGCTGCGCCCCGCCGAGCCCCCGGCGGAGGAGCCCTCGCATGTCGCGGGGCTCTGCCCCAAGTGCAGCCGCATGTTCTTCACCGTCCAGAGCGACGGCGACGTGGAGTACATCTGTCCCCACTGCGGCGAGCGCGTGAAGCCCGTGGCGCTGACCGCGGACAGCGCGCCCATCGCAAAGCCCGCGGACAAGGAATAATCTCCCTTTGTCAAGCCTCCCGCGTCAAAACGACGCGGGAGGCTTTTTGCACCCTTTTGGCGCGCCGGCATAGGATGCACTGTGGGTCGGCAAAGCGGCCCCCGCGACAAACGAGGAGGTATGAACATGAGTTTCTACAGCTATAAGAACGCCAATTCCGACACCTGTCCCGGCGTCGTGAACGGCAACATCCTCTCCGGCCTGAACCAGCGCGTGTGCGTACAGGTGAAGAACATCTACGACAGCTGCATGCAGCAGGAGCAGCTGGACGACGAGC
>CAMVBO010000406.1 GCA_947165745.1 uncultured Clostridia bacterium
GACGGGCGGGACGACTGCGTGGTCATCGACCCCGGCGACGACTTCGCCAAGCTGCGCAAAGCGCTTGGCAATCGGCCCGTGGGCGCGGTTTTGCTGACCCACGGCCACTTTGACCATATCCTGGCCGCGGGGCCGCTGTCCCAGGCGACGGGCGCGCCGGTTTACATTCACGAGGCCGACGCGGAGATGCTGAACGACTCCACGCTCAACGGCTACGCCGACCTGATGGGCGGCTTTGCCCAGGGCCCGGAGGTGACGGCCCTTCCCCTGGGAGAGGCCATCCAGGCCAGCGGGCTGGATTTTGCCGTGCTGCATACCCCTGGGCACTCCAAGGGCTCCGTGTGCCTGTATTTGAAGGACGAGGGCGTGCTGTTCTCCGGCGATACGCTGTTTGAGGCGGGCTATGGCCGTGTGGACCTGTACGGCGGCGACATGAGGGCGATGCTGAATTCGCTGAAATCGCTGTTCGATCTGCCCGGTGATACCCGGGTCTGCCCCGGTCACGGCGGCGAGACCACCATCGCCCGGGAGCGCGCGAGGTATCGCCTATGATTCGGCTGTTGACTGACGCGCCGGAGTTCTTCTCCGACCTGGGCGACGTGCTGCGGCTGTTCTATGGGGACATACAGGTGAGCTTGACGGAGGGCGACACGGTCTTTGAGCATCGCTTCACCGATGCCGGCGGCGTCTGGACGGACGTCTGGACCTCCCAGGGCCAGTCCGCCAGCCTCTCCCAGAGCGCGCCCTGCGGCACCGATCTGGAGCGCAAGCGCTTTCGCAAGCGGCAGGTGAAGGGCGCGCTGTACGAGCTGCTGAAAAAGCTGACCGGCATGCGGCCCCCCTGGGGCAGCCTTACGGGCATCCGGCCCACGCGCCTGCTCTATGAGGGCATGGAGGCGGGACTGACGCTGGAGGAGGCCATGCGCCGGGTGGAGGCGGAATTCGATGTATCCGCCGATCGCGCCGCGCTGCTGGGGGACATCGCCCGGATGCAGCGGGGCATCCGCGAAGCCGCGCCGGACCAGTTCGACCTGTACATCGGCATCCCCTTCTGCCGGACCCGCTGCTCCTACTGTTCGTTTTCGGCGGGGGAGATCGGCAACGGCAAACGGGTCGCGCCCTATGTGGAAGCGCTGCTGAGGGAAATCGACCTCTGCAAGGCCCTGATGGCGGAGGCGGGCATGCGCCTGCGCGCCGGATACGTCGGCGGCGGCACGCCCACGGCCATCCCCTGCGGAGACCTGCGCCGCATCCTGGAGGCCGCGCAGACGGCCTTCCCGGGCGCTGTGGAGTGGACGGTGGAGGCCGGCAGGCCCGACACCATCGACGAAGAGAAGCTGCGCATGCTCAAGGATCTGGGCGTGGGCCGCATCTCCATAAACCCCCAGACCTTTTCCGATGAGACGCTCAAGCGCATCGGCCGCGCCCACACCGGCGGGGAGACCATCGAGGCCTACCAGCTGGCCCGGTCGCTGGGCTTTGACGACATCAACATGGATGTGATCGCCGCCCTGCCGGGGGAGAACGTGTCCGACTTTGCCCATACGCTGGACGTGATCGAGCGCCTCGCGCCGGACAGCGTGACGGTGCATTCGCTGGCCATCAAGCGGTCAAGCCGCCTGCACGAGCAGCTGGCGGTGGCGGGCAACGGCTATGGTCAGGTGACCCGGGACGGCGCGGCGGAGATGATCGCCCTGGCCCGGCGGCGGCTGATGGCTGGCGGCTGGCGGCCCTATTACCTCTATCGCCAGAAGTACATGGCCGGCAACCTGGAAAACGTGGGCTATGCCAAGCCCGGCAAGGCCTGCCTGTACAACATCGGCAACATGGAAGAGACCGTCAGCGTGCTGGCGCTGGGCGCGGGGGCCATCACCAAGTGGCTGTTCGACCGCACGCTGCGCATCGAGCGCGCCCCCAACGTGCGCAACATCGAGGAATACATCGCCCGGGTGGACGAGATGGTGCAGCGCAAGCGGGAAATTGTCATGTCAGACAAGCCCGGCAGGTAACCCTATTACAATTTCGGAGGCGAAGGATTCATGCGATCCCGAGACAGGAAGAGCGGATTCTTCAGCGATTGGAAGCGCGTGGCGATTGTGGCCGCGCTGGGCGGCGTGCTGCTGGCCGCCGCGATCATATTGCTGCTGCGCCTGAACGCGCCCAAGGAGCCGGAGGAGGTGCCGCCGAACCCGGTGGCCACCATCACCATGTCCGACGGCGCCAAGATGCGCTTCACCCTCTATCCGGAGCAGGCGCCCAACACCGTGGCCAACTTCATCAAGCTTGCCAACCGGGGCTTTTATGACGGCCAGCAGTTCTTCCGCATCGTGGCTGGCGTGTTCATTCAGGGCGGCGACCCCAGGAACAACGGCACCGGCGACCCCGGCTACGCCATTGCCGGGGAGTTTGCCGACAATGGCTTTAGCAAGAACACCCTGTCCCACATGCGCGGGGCCATTTCCATGGCCCGGCTCAGCGGCTATGATACCGCCGGCAGCCAGTTCTTCATCATGCAGGGCAGCTATCCGGAGTATGACGGGCGCTACGCCGCCTTCGGCAGCATCGACGCCGGCGACACGCAGAGCCTGGCCGTGCTGGACAACCTCGCTTCACAGCCCACGGACAGCACCTATCTGCCCCTCACCCACCAGGTGATCGGCAGCATCCGCGTGGAGACCTT
>CAMVBO010000407.1 GCA_947165745.1 uncultured Clostridia bacterium
GGCGCGCGGCACCTCGGCCTCGGCCTCGACCACCTTCGCGCGCATCTCCTGCACGCTGGCCTTCATCTCCTGCTCGTGGGCGACGGCCATGGCGCGGCGCTCCTCGGCCTTGGCCTGGGCGATGCGACGGTCGGCTTCCGCCTGGTCCATCTGCAGCTGCGCGCCCACGTTGCGGCCCACGTCCACGTCCGCGATGTCGATGGAGAGGATCTCAAACGCGGTGCCGGCGTCCAGGCCCTTGTTCAGCACGGTGCGGCTGATCAAATCGGGGTTCTCCAGCACGTCCTTGTGGCTCTCGGAGGAGCCGACGGTGGTGACGATGCCCTCGCCGACGCGGGCGATGATGGTCTCCTCGCCGGCGCCGCCCACCAGGCGGTCGATGTTGGCGCGCACGGTCACGCGGGCCTTGGCGCGCAGCTCGATGCCGTTCTTGGCGATGGCGGCGATGACGGGCGTCTCGATCACCTTCGGGTTGACGGACATCTTCACGGCCTCCAGCACGTTGCGGCCGGCCAGGTCGATGGCCTTGGACTGCTCAAAGGTCAGCTGGATCTGGGCGCTCTGGGCCGCGATCAGCGCGTCCACCACCCGGTCCACGTTGCCGCCGGCCAGGTACAGCGTCTCCAGCTCGTTCATGCTCACGTTGATGCCGGCCTTGCGGGCCTTGATCATCGGCGGCACGATGCGCCGGGGGTTCACGCGGCGGAACTTCATGCCCACCAGGTTGAAGATGCTCACATGCACGCCGCTCATCAGCGCCGAGAACCACAGCCCCAGCGGGAACAGCGAGAACAGCGCGATCACCAGGAATACGATGATCACCGCGATCACAAGAGAAACCACATTGCTCGGAATCATGTCTGTTTCCTCCCCCTATGTTAAATGATTTCAGATACCACAATCCGGTTGCCCTCCACGCTCAACACGCGGATGGGCTTATCCTTGCCGATGAATTCGCCGTCGGAAACCACGTTCAGCTTCACGCCGTCAAATTCGCCGATGCCCGCCGGTCTCAAGGCCGTGTGGGTCACGCCCTCGCGACCGATAAAGTAGTTCAGGTCGTTGTTCTCTGCGGTGTCCGCAGGCACCGCCACGTCGTTCAACACCAGCTTCGACTTGCTCAATCGCCCCTTCGACGCCGAATACAGGCAAATCGAAAGCGCCACGCACAGTATCGCCGCCAGGATCGCGAACAATACCAGTCCCTGCGCCAGCGTCGGCTTCAACAGCACGAAGCCCAGCACCAGCAGCGCGATGCCGGAAATCCCCGGCACGCCGAATCCCGGAACGTACATCTCAAACACCAGCAGGCCCACGCCCACCAGCAACATGATCATCACCGGGATATTGCCCAACAACAGGCTGCCCAAACCGTCCATGGGCTGCACCTCCTTTGTCCGGGGTCCTCCCCCGTTCATCACGCCATCAGTATAACACCCCGCCGGGCGCTTGAAAAGGCTCATCCGCCCAATCATACGTTTTCGCGAACGAATTGTCAAAAAAGGCGCTTCACGAACTCTTTGTCCGCCCCGGCGAAGTCGTAGCCCGCAAGGTCCTCGAACGCTGCCCACGCGATCGCGTTGCAGTCCACGGTCCTCGGCTCTCCGGAGACGATCTCGCACATATAGAACAGCACCAGCACGTCCCGGTCCGGGTAGCGATAGTAGATGGCGTCCGCGACCCGGCCCACCCGCGTCTCGATAGCCAGCTCCTCGCGAAGCTCCCGGGCCAGCGCCGTCTCCGGGCTCTCGCCGTCCTCCAGCTTTCCGCCGGGGAACTCCCACTTGAGGCCGTTGTGGACCTCGGGCCGCCTCTGGCAGACCATCACCTTTCCGTCCCGCAGCGTCACCGCCGCGACCACGATCAGCGGCTGCGCGCTCACAGCGTCTCCACCGCCTTGACGTGCCTGCCGTAACAGTGCAACACCACATTGGCCCCCTCTGCCGGGAAGCCCGCGCGCTTGGAGGCGTTCAGGTACACGATGCGCTCGTCCCGGCTGTCCTCGGCGGCCTCCGCCCCCAGCCGCTCCGCCAGGGACGAGGTGTGCGTCTCCTCAGCCGTCTCCAGCTTCACGCGAACCGGCAGCACCATCGCCCCGTCCTGGAGCTCCGCCGTCTCACTGATGGACAGGATCGTGCCCCGCACATCCCGGCTCAAGCCCATATCCATGTCCCGCAAAAAGCCGCGATAGCGCATATTCGGCCACAGGTAAGCCAGAAACCCGTAGCACGCCGCCACGAACAGCAGCGGTCCCGCCGCCATCGCCAGCCACTTCACCCGCCCCGCCAGGCCGTACACATACGCCGCCAGCAGCAGCGCCAGTATCGGCCCCAAAACCAGCCAGTTCTTCCTGATTTTGCCGTTGATCTCATTCAAATCCTTCTCGGAATACATACTTCCTCCATAATGCCAGCCCGGGGGATCGGGGGCGCAGCGCCCCGATTCCAATCGTCCCCGGCGACATGTGCGGCGGGGACAGCGTCCCCTTTGCCTCTATTTCTCCCGCGCCATCTCGATGACGTCCCAGATGCGCTGGAGATCGTCGGCATTGTAGTAGAACAGCGTGATCCGCCCGCTCTCGGTGGTGCCGTCCAGGCGCACGCGGGTACCGAACAACTCCCGAGCCATGCTCTCCAGCTCGCCGATCTGGGCGTCCTTGGGCACGCGGGGCTTCTTGA
>CAMVBO010000408.1 GCA_947165745.1 uncultured Clostridia bacterium
TGCCGCCCAGGAAGATCAGCTCGTCGTCCTGGTGGGTGGAGACCACCATCAGGTCCGCCTTGTCCACCGGCGGCTGCCACTGCTGCAGGTCTCTGGACGGCGTTCCGGCGCTGTATACGCGCAGATTGACGATCTTTTGTTCCTTTGCGCCCATCTGCAGCTTGATGTATTTCGTGTCGCTCAGCAGGTCAAACAACATGTAGATGCTGGGAAAGGTGACGGTTTGGTCCCGATGGCGCAGCTCGCTCATATCCGCGCCGTATTCGATCAGTTCAAAATCGGTCGGGTCCAGCAGCCATTCCACCCGCAGCCAGCCGGCGGCGGTGCCGTCAGGGATCTTGATGCCCACGTAGCCGTCCCGGTGTTCGGCCCACCAGGCCGTGCCGACCGTGCCGTCGAGCATCCGGTCCTTGTCGCCCGACTTCTCCGACACCTTGATGCTGCACTTCTTGGTGATGTCCGCCGCCTCGCCGGAGCCCTCTGCCCGCGCGCAATCCGAAAGACCCGCCAGCAGGCACAGGCACAGGCACAGCGCCGCCAGCCGTCCCATCCATCTGTTCATGCGTTAAGCCTCCATCAGTTCAACCACGACGGCGTCCTGCACCTCCATGCCCCGCAGGGTCAGGCGCAGATAGCCGTCCTTCATCTCAATAAATCCACCCCGCCCGAGCTTTTCAAGGGCGGCTTCTCGACCACGCTCGAAGGGCGCGCCGAACGCCGCCTCCCAGGCCTCCAGGTCCAGCCCCCGGGTCGTGCGGGTGGCCAGCATCAGCGTCTCCTCCATGGCGTCCGCGGGGGTGAGGCGCTGCGCGTCCAGCCGTCGCGCGCCGGAGAAATAGCCCTCCAGGGTCGCCGGATTTGAAAAGCGCTCGCCGTTTACCAGCGAGTGGGCCGCGCAGCCCAGCCCCAGGTAGTCGCCCCGATGCCAGTAGACCATGTTGTGGCGGCACTCGCGGCCGGGTTTGGCGTAATTGGAAATCTCATAGCGGCCGTAGCCGGCCCTCGCCAGCCGGGCCACCGCTTCCCGCTGCATGGCGTTGACGGCCTCGTCGTCAGGCAGGGCGGCCTCGCCCCTCGACACCCGCGCCGCCATGGGCGTGCCCTCTTCCACGATCAGGCTGTAGGCGGAAATGTGCTCAACGCCCAGCGCCACCGCCGCGTCCAGCGTATCCCGCCACTGACCCATCGACTGTCCCGGCAGGGCGTACATCAAATCGAGGTTCAGGTTGTCAAAGCCCGCCTCCCGGGCCATGCCCACGGCCTCGCTGATCTGCGCCGCCGTGTGGATCCGGCCCAGGGATTTCAGCAGGCCGTCGTCAAAGCTCTGGGCCCCCAGGCTCAGCCGGTTGACGCCCCACCGCCTGTAGGCGGCCAGTTTGTCCGGCGTCAGCGTGCCGGGGTTGCCCTCCAGGGTGATCTCGGCATCCGGCGCAAACGGAGCGATCGCGCGCGCCCGGGCGAGGGTCTCCCCAATGTACCCGGCATCCACCAGCGTGGGCGTGCCGCCGCCGAAGAACACCGTGGCGATCCGTCGCCCGGCCAGCGCGCCCTTCCAGCGCTCCAGCTCATCCCACAGCGCCTCAAAATACCGCTTCCACTCCCCTTCCCGGCCCGGAAAGGAGGCGAAATCACAGTAGGCGCACTTCGATCGGCAAAACGGAACGTGGAAGTAGAGGGACAATGAGGAATGGGGAATAAGGAATGAGGAATTGTGGTTCAAATCCCTTCGGGATTTGTTCATATTGTATGACTGCGATTCCATGGCTCCGTCGCTCCTGATTCAATCAAAAGAAATCCGTCAGGATTTCCACCTGAATTCCTCATTCCAAATTTCTAATCCATCTTCAGAACCGCCATGAACGCCTCGGAAGGCACAGCCACGCTGCCCACCTGGCGCATGCGCTTCTTGCCCTCCTTCTGCTTTTCCAGCAGCTTCTTCTTGCGGCTGATGTCGCCGCCATAGCACTTGGCCAGCACGTCCTTGCGCAGGGCCTTCACGGTCTCCCGGGCGATCACTTTTCCGCCGATGGCCGCCTGGATCGGGATCTCGAACAGCTGCCGCGGGATGGCTTCCTTCAGCTTCTCGGCGATGCTGCGGCCCCGGGGATAGGCCCGGTCCTTGTGCACGATGATGGACAGCGCGTCGCACTGTTCGCCGTTGAGCAGCATGTCCAGCTTGACCAGATCGCTTCTGGCGTAATCCTTCAGTTCGTAGTCGAAGGAAGCATAACCCCGGGTGCGGGACTTGAGCTGGTCAAAGAAATCGTAGATGACCTCGTTCAGCGGCATATCATACTTGAGCAGCACGCGGCCGCCCTCGATGTACTTCATGTCCTTGAAGGTGCCGCGCTTGTCCTGGCACAGCTCCATGATCGCGCCCACGTAGTCCTGGGGCGTGATCACCTGGGCGTCCACCATGGGCTCCTCCATCCAGTCGATCTCCTGCACCGGCGGCAGGTTCGTGGGGTTGTCAATGAACACGGTCTCGCCGTCGGTCTTGACCACCTTGTACACCACGCTGGGCGCGGTGGTAACCAGGTCCAGGTCGAACTCCCGCTCCAGGCGCTCCTGGATGATCTCCATGTGCAGAAGGCCCAGGAAGCCGCAGCGGAAGCCGTAGCCCAGGGCCACGGAGGTCTCCGGCTCGTAGGACAGGGCCGC
>CAMVBO010000409.1 GCA_947165745.1 uncultured Clostridia bacterium
GCAGCCTGATACGCTCGAAACTGCACATCCCGGACTTTAGAAACACACTCTAATCGAACCGTTACAGTTTGGAGGAACCACTGTGAACATAACCTCATTACTCAACGCCCTGCCCGGCGCGGTGGCCCAGGGCCTCATCTGGGGCATCATGGCCATCGGCGTGTACATCACCTACAAGGTGCTGGACCTGGCGGACCTGACCGTGGACGGCAGCATGGCCACCGGCGGCGCGGTGTGCGTGATGCTGATGCTGAACGGCTGGAACCTGTGGCCGGCGCTGTTGTGCGCGGTTGCCGCCGGGATGCTGGCGGGACTGATGACCGGCGTCTTCCACACGGCCATGGGCATTCCCCCGATCCTCTCCGGCATCCTCACCCAGCTTTCGCTGTATTCCATCAACCTGGCCATCATGGGCTTCAAGGCCAACCAGGGCATCAACGTCACCAAGTACGCGCTGATGGTCAGCCAGCGGAACGTGCGGGAATTGAGCCTGTCCAACCCGATCTTCACCACCCTCATCGCGCTGGCGCTGGTGATCGGCGCGCTGTACTGGTTCTTCGGAACAGAGCTGGGCAGCAGCCTTCGGGCCACCGGCGCCAACGCCGCCATGAGCCGCGCCCAGGGCATCAACACCAACCGCGCCAAGATCCTGGGGCTGATGATCTCCAACGGCATCGTAGCGCTGTCCTCGGCCATGCTCTCCCACTACCAGGGCTTCGTGGACGTGAACATGGGCCGCGGGGCCATCGTGATCGGCCTGGCCGCCGTCATCATCTCAGACGTGATCTTCGGAAAGTTGTTCCGCAACTTCGCGCTGAAGCTGACCGGCGTGGCCATTGGCGCGGTGATCTACTACCTGGTGATACAGGTGGTGCTGTGGCTGGGGCTGAACACGAACCTCCTAAAGCTGCTGAGCGCGCTGATCGTGGCGGTGTTCCTCGCCGTGCCCTACTGGAAGGGCAGCATGAAAGGGGGCCGGGGCCATGCTTGAGCTTCAAAACGTGCGAAAGATATTCAACCCGAGAACTGTCAACGAGAAGGTGGCGCTGGACGGCATCGACCTGCGCCTCGCGGACGGCGATTTTGTCACCGTCATCGGCGGCAACGGCGCGGGCAAGAGCACCATGCTGAACGCCATCGCGGGCACCTGGCCCATCGACAGCGGGCGCATTGCCATCGACGGCGAGGACATCACCCACCTGCCGGAATACCGCCGCGCCGCGCTGCTGGGGCAGGTTTTCCAGGACCCCATGACCGGCACCGCCGCCACCATGCAGATCGAGGAAAACCTGGCTCTCGCCGCCCGCCGGGGCCAGCGGCGCACGCTGAATGTCGGCATCACCCGCCAGGAGCGGGAGGCCTACCGGGAGAAGCTCAAAAAGCTCGGTCTTGGCCTGGAGGACCGCATGACCGCGAAGGTGGGCCTGCTCTCAGGCGGCCAGCGCCAGGCGCTGACCCTCCTGATGGCGACGCTGAAAAAGCCCAAGCTGCTCCTGTTGGACGAGCACACCGCTGCCCTCGACCCCCGCACCGCTCAGAAGGTGCTGGAGCTCTCTGAGCAGATCGTGACCGAGAATCGCCTGATGACCCTGATGGTCACCCACAACATGCGCGACGCCATCCGCTACGGCAACCGGCTGATTATGATGAACGAGGGCCGCGTGATTCTGGACATTTCCGGGGAAGAAAAAAAGCACCTCACCGTGGAGATGCTGATGGCCGCCTTCGCCAAGGCCAGCGGCGAGGCTTTCGCCAACGACAGGATATTGCTGTCCTGATACAGAGGTCATTTGCGCGAATCCGGTTCGCGCTAAAGATGCCGTTCTCCCAGGAGCTGCTGCGGGACGATCCCATCGGTGGCGCTCTTTTCCAGTGTTTTGTATCTCTGAACCGCCGGCTTGTCCCCCGCTTTTGCAGGATCGTTATGCTTTTTCACCAAGCCGATATCGATTCCCATGGGGCAGGGCTTGCAATGGTGGCGGTACACACATTTTCCGCTGGCCTGTGGCGGCGCAAAGGAGCCGATGACGGAAAATCCATTTATTGACAATGGAGAATTTCCGTGTTATTTTATTATCAGCTTGGAAAAGCGCCTGAGAAAGGGGAATGAGCATGAAACTGGAAACGAGATTCAGAAAGAAATCGCAGCTCATTGACATCGGAGTAACAGCGGTTTCGGCAGTGCTCTCTGTGGGCACGATGATCTATGGGGTCGCCCATTTCGGACTTGGCGAGGCTTGGAACGAATTGGTGCTCAACCTGTTGTACATCGCATGTATCGTGATGATGGTGATGTACTTCTTCAAGCGCCTCGACAGCCAGCGCTTCAACTACTTAAGTTCGATATGCGTCGGCGCGGCCGTGCTCCTGCGCGACATCCTTTTTCCGCCGCCACTGGAGAACTACCCCATCCATTTGATCTGCCTTACGCTCTCGGTGACGCTGCTCGTGTTGCTCACCTACTTCTATGCCCGCAAGGACTGGAAGCGCTACACCAAGGGCAATCTGTGGTTGCTCTTTATCATTGACATGGCCATTGCCGGGCTGTACAACTATGTCATTGCCACCAACCCCATCAACGAGTATACCGACTATCTGCTTGTTGAGATCTGGATTCGACCGACCCTCATCTACGGGCTGGTGGCATGCTTCGCGTC
>CAMVBO010000410.1 GCA_947165745.1 uncultured Clostridia bacterium
GCCTGCACCTCGCCGGGGCCGCAGTACAGCGCCAGCGTGGGGTTGTCGGTGTGGAACAGGTCCTTCAGCATCGTCTCCAGCCGCGATTCCCCGATGCCGAATACCCGCAGGAAGCGCGATTCGATGTGCGCGCCGCTGCGCCGCGCCAGCCAGGGGGACAGCTGCTTTTCAAACATGTCCTTCAGCTCGTGGGGCGGCCCGGGCAGCACGGCCACGGCCTTGCCCTCCGCCTCCACCACACAGCCGGGGGCGGTGCCCACCGCGTTCGGCAGGATGAGCGCGCCGACGGGGAAGAGGGCCTGCTTGCGGTTGTTCTCGGTCATCGGGTGGCCGGTGGCGGTCATGCGCTCCACGATGGCGTCCAGGCTGGGCTGGTGCAGCTCCATCTCCAGGCCGAAGTATTCCGCCACCATCTCCTTGGTCAGATCGTCCTCGGTGGGACCCAGGCCGCCGGTGGTGATGACGATGTCGCATCGGCTCAGCGCCTCGCCCAGCGCCTCCTTTACCCGCGCGGGGTTGTCGCCCACGGTGGTGTGGCGATAGATGGCGATGCCCAGCTCCGCCAGCCGCCGCGAAATGTACTGCGCGTCGGTGTTGGCGATCTGGCCCATCAACAGCTCCGTACCCACGGAGAGGATTTCTGCGATCATGGGGCTATCCTTTCTGTTCGGCGTCGGTCAGTTCCTCCATTATCCCCCGGAATAGATCATGACCTATTCCATCTCCAGCGGCTCCAGACGCTCGTTGCCCCAAAGCCGCTCGGACCAGATGAACCCGGCGTTGAAGGCGGGGTCGTCGGAGATGACGAAGCGGGTGACGTCCACGATGGTGTCGTAGTAATTGCTCTGCCCCCTGGGCGTGCCGGAGATGAGGGACATCTTGATGATGTATTCGCCGGGGGCGATGCCCTTCAGAGGGAACTTGATCCTGCGGGTGAAGGTCTCCTCGGCGGCCACCTCGAAGGGCTCCGTCTGGGTCATGGCGATGGGGGCGGCGATGCTGTTCTGCAAAATCAGCCGGATGCGCAGGCGGGGCTCGGCGATGTGGGCCACGCAGGTGAGGGTGAACTCCATGGTGGCATCCATGTTGTATTCCAGCGCCTGGGTGTTGTGGAACTGTATGGCCAGCATGCGCATGGTGTCGCCCCGGTCCTTGGTGCGGGGCACCTCGTCCAGGTTGCGCTGCAAGCTGCGGGCGCTGGAACCGCCGTAAAGCTCCATGGCCCGTTCCACCGTGCCGTCATAGGTCAGTTTGCCGGAGTCCAGATAGATGCCCCGGTTGCAAAGCTGAGTGACGGTACGCATATTGTGGCTGACGTACAGCACGGCGCGGCCGCTGCGGGCGATTTCGCTCATCTTCGCAAGGCACTTCTGCTGGAAGGCCAGGTCGCCCACGGCCAGCACCTCGTCGCAGATCATCACGTCCGGGTCCAGGTGGGCGGCCACGGCGAAGGCGAGCTTCACGTACATGCCGCTGGAATAGCGCTTCACGGGCGTGTCGATGAACTGCTCGATCTCGGAAAACTCGATGATTTCCTTCATCTTGCTGGTGGTCTCCGCCCGGTTCATGCCCAGGATGGCGCCGTTCATATAGATGTTTTCCCGGCCGCTCAGCTCCGGATGAAAGCCCGTGCCGATCTCAAGCAGACTGGCCACCCGGCCCCGGATGCGGATTTCGCCCTCCGTGGGCGCGGTGATGCGGCTGATGAGCTTCAGCATGGTGCTCTTGCCCGCGCCGTTGCGGCCCAGGATGGCCACGGCGTCGCCCCGATCCACGCCAAAGGACACATCCTTCAGCGCCCAGAACTTCTGGTTGAAGGCGATGTGTTCCTTGCCGATCTTGGTGTTCGGGTCTTCCTTGCCGCGCAGGCGGGCGATCAGGCTGTTCAAATCGTCATGCAGCGTGCCGCCGCCGATCATGCCCAGTCGATACTGCTTGGAGACGCCTTCGACTTCAAGTACTCTTTCTGGCATATTCATTCCTCACTCATCACACCGTATCCATAAACGTCTTTTCGGTTCGACTGAACAGCACCACGCCCAGCAGGAACACGAACACCGTTACGCCCATCGACTGCAGCATGTAGCCGTAGGAATAGCGAGGCACGCCCAGGTAGGCGGCGCGGAACAGCTCGATGATGGGCGTGATGGGGTTCAGCATGTAGAGCCCCAACAGATGGGGGAATTTGTCGGCGATCATGCTGGTGGAGTAGGTGACGGGCGTGGCGTACATCCACAGGTGTACGCCGAAGCTCACCAGCATGGCCAGGTCGCGGTATTTCGTGGTCAGCGCCGAAATGATGATGCCGAAGCCCAGGCCCAGTATGCCCAGCTGCACCAGCATCAGCGGCGTCAGCAGGATCAGCTGCCAGCTGGGCGCCACGCCGCTATCGGGCCGGGCGGCGTAAATCACCACGAACACGATGAACATCACGAATTGCACCGCGAAGTTGATCATCTGCGTCAACACCGTGGCGAAGGGCATCACCAGCCGCGGGAAATAGACCTTGCCGAACAGCCTGCTGTTCTTGGTGAAGGTTTCGGAGGTGCGCGTCAGGCACTGGGCGAAGAACTGCCACATGATGTTGCCCGCCATGTAGAACAGAAACTTCGGCACGCCGTCGGTGGGCAGCCCGGCCAGGTTGCCGAACACCAC
>CAMVBO010000411.1 GCA_947165745.1 uncultured Clostridia bacterium
GATGCCCCGGGGATTCATGCAGAAGGTGCGCACGTGGTCCTCGTACTTCTCGGTGCGGTAGACGATCTTGCTCTCGTACAGCTCGTCGGTGATGTGGGCGAAGATCACGGCGGGCAGCTCCACCCGCACGCCCAGGTCCACCCGGTTGGACTTCGTACCGATGCCCAGGTCGCCGCAGACCTTCTCCATCCACTTGCTGCCGCTGCGGCCCACGGACACCACGCACCAGCGGCACTCGTCCGCCCGGTCGCCGCAGATCACCCGATAGCCCGCGTCCTGGCCGATGACCTCGATGGCGTCCACCTGGGTGTTGAAGCGGAACTCCACCCGGTTCCTCAGCTGCTCGTACAGGTTGCCCAGCACCACATAGTTGATGTCGGTGCCCAGGTGGCGCACGGAGGCCTCCAGCAGGGTGAGCCGGTTCTGCATACACTTTTTCTTGAACTGGGACCCGGCGGTGGTGTACAGCGAGGTGCCGTCGCCGCCGTTTGCCACGTTGATGTCGTCCACGTAGCGCATCAGCGCCATGGCCTCGTCCCGGCCGATGTACTCATACAGCGTGCCGCCGAAGTCGTTGGTGATGTTGTACTTGCCGTCGGAGAAGGCCCCCGCGCCGCCAAAGCCGTTCATAATGGCGCAGGTGGGGCATTTCACGCAGCTCTTGATCCGCTTTCCGTCGATGGGGCACTTGCGCTTGTCCAGCGGGTTGCCCGCCTCCAGCACGGCCACCTTCAACTCCGGGCGCTTCTGGGTCAGTTCCCAGGCGGTGAAAATGCCGCCCGGGCCCGCGCCGATGATGATGACGTCGTATTTGCTCATTTGGATTCTCCTGTCTGATTGAGCCTTCCCCAAAGAAGAAGGCTTTGCAAGTCCTTACCCGAACAGCTCCGCCGCCTTCGCCATGCGCTCGGCGATCTTCACGCCGAAGGGGCAGTTGCTCTCGCAGCTCTGGCAGCCCACGCAGTCCGAGGCGTTGCGGGGCAGGTCGCGATAGTGCGCCCGCAGGCTCTCGGGCACGCTGTCCTGGCGCGCGGCCAGGTCGTACAGCTTGTTCACCATGGCGATGTCGATCTCCATGGGGCAGGGCTGGCAGTGGCCGCAATAGGTGCACTGGCCCATGTAGCTGTGCAGCGGGGCGCTGGCGATCACGGAGGCGTAGTCCCGCTCGTCGGGCGTGGCGGTCTCATAGGCCACGGCGGCGTCCACCTGGTCGCAGGTGTCGTAGCCGCACAGTATGGAGGCCACGGCCGGGCGGGTCAGCGCGTAGTGGATCAGCTGGGCCGGGGTGAAGGCGACGCCGAAGGGGCTGCGCTTTTCGTCGCACAGCGCGCCGCCGAAGAAGCCCTTCATCACCGTGATGCCCACGTCCCTCTCCTCGCACAGCCGGTACAGCTCGGCCCGCTCCGGGTCGATGCCGCTGAGGGATTCCTCGAAATGGCCCTCCAGCAGCTCCATCAGGTCCTCGCTGGCGGGGTGCATGTCAAAGGCCGGGTTGATGGAGAACAGGATCATCTCCACAAAGCCCGTCTCCACCGCCCGCTGGGCCATGACGGGGTTGTGGGTGCTCAGGCCGATGTGGCGGATGACGCCCTTCTCATGCAGCGCGCGCACATATTCGATGAACGGGCCGGTCATGCTGTGCTGCCAGTCGTCCTCGGTGTCGATGTAGTGGATCATGCCCAGATCGATGTAGCCGCCGCCGATGCGCGCCAGCAGATCCTCAAAGGCGGGCTTCACAAAGGCCATGTCCCGGCTGCGCACATACTGGCCGTCCTGCCAGGTGGAGCCGATGTGGCCCTGCACGAACCACTCGCCTCGGCAGTCGGCGATGGCCTTGCCGATGATGCTGCGGCTCTTGGGGTCGGGCATCCAGCAGTCGATGATGTTGACGCCCTTCTCGTGGGCGTGGCGGATCAGGTTCACCGAGTGCGCCTCGTCGTGGCGCTCCAGCCATTCGCCGCCGAAGCCCACCTCGCTGACCATCAGGCCGGACTTGCCCAATCTGCGGTAATTCATGATTCTTCCCTCCGCATGTATAAAAAATTGTTATGCGTTTTCGGCGTGCCGCGCCGCCCACAGCAGGCACGCGCAGCTGGTGAGGGCCATGCAGGCGGCGCACAGGGCGATGCCCCAGCGCAGCCCGAAGGCGGCGTCCAGCGCCGCGATCAGCGGCGAGGACACGGCCTGGCCGGCGTACAGCGCCAGCATCATGGCGGTGGTGGCCAGCAGCGTCCGGTCCCGCAGGCGCTCGCAGCCCAGGCTGAGGATGCAGGGGATCAGCGCCCCCGCCATCAGCCCCGCCGCCCCCAGGGCGATCCGCAGCAGCAGCCCGCTCTGGGTGAAAAGGCCCAGGGCCAGCGCCGCCGCCCCCAGCAGCCCGCCCGCCTGCACATAGCGCCGGGGCCGGATGGGGGTGAAGGGCATGACCAGCCGGGACAGCATGATGCCCATGAACAGGCAGGACTGGGCCGGGATGCCGCCGTTGCCGGGCAGCGTGCCGGCATAGCGGTTGATCCAGGTGTTCAGCCCGGACAGGAATATGCCGTGGAACAGCAGCGCCGCCACGAGCCCGGCGATGCCGCCCTCCCGGATGCCGGACGCCACCCCCGAGAGCGTGACCGCGCCGGGGCGCAGCGCCTCGCCGTC
>CAMVBO010000412.1 GCA_947165745.1 uncultured Clostridia bacterium
ACTTCGGCGTGCGCGAGCATGCCATGGCCGCC
The DNA here is from genome assembly GCA_947165745.1 of uncultured Clostridia bacterium. The sequence goes on from CAMVBO010000412.1 coordinate 33, forward strand.
ATCTGCAACGGCATCAAGCTGCATGGCGGCCTGCGGCCCTACTGCGCCACCTTCTTCGTGTTCTCCGATTACATGAAGAACGCCATGCGCATGGCCAGCATCATGAACCTGGGCATCCCCTACATCCTCACCCACGACTCCATCGGCGTCGGCGAGGACGGCCCCACCCACCAGCCCATCGAGCAGCTGGCCGGCCTGCGCGCCGTGCCCGGCATGATCGTATATCGCCCGGCGGACAGCAAGGAAGTCGCGGCGGGCTGGATCGCGGCCATGACCGAAAACCACCCCGTGGCCCTGGTGCTGACCCGTCAGGACCTGCCTCTGTACGACAAGAGCGGTCTGGACGCGCTGAAGGGCGGCTACATCCTCTCCGACAGCGAGAAGGCCACCCCCGACGTACTGCTGATGGCATCCGGCTCCGAAGTGGAGCCCTGCGTGGAGGCCCAGGCGCTTCTGAAAGCGGAGGGCATCGACGCCCGCGTCATCTCCATGCCGTCCTTTGAGCTGTTCGAGCGCCAGAGCGACGAATACAAGGAATCCGTAATGCCCAAGGCCGTGCGCGCCCGCGTGGCCGTGGAGGCCGCCGCCACCTTCGGCTGGCACAAGTATGTGGGCCTGGACGGCGCGGTGATCGGCCTGGACCACTTCGGCGCTTCCGCGCCCTACAAGCTCCTGTTCAAGGAATACGGCTTCACCGGCGAGAACGTGGCCGCGACCGCCAAAAATGTCATCGGCTAAACCAAACGACACAGACAGCCCCCGCGTCCGATTGGACGCGGGGGCTGTTTATACTAAATTCCATCTAAGATATATACAAACGCGGAGTGGATTTTTCGTTCTGGCAAAGCTGAGCGGAGAGAGGCGATGCAGCGCATCGTTGACCAAAGCGAAGCATTGCCAGCGCGGAAAAGATACCCGCAGTTGTATATGGATTAGATGGAATTCAGTATTATACCGCCGATGCTATATCGCCCGTCTGATGGCTTCCATCACCTCGTCGGGCAGGTCCAGCAGCACGGCCAGATGGTACAGCGCCCAGCGGGCGTCGTTTTTGAATTCCTTGTTGTAGGTAATATCGCAGCTGTAGTTTTCCAGCACACGGGCGTCGTAGCCATAGGCCTGGCGGTAGAACGCGGCCATGCAGTTGTAATCCACCTGGCCCCAGCGCTGATGGTAGGCGGAGGTGACGATGGTGTAGGTGGTAACGGCCTGCTGGCGCATGATAGCGAAGGTCTTTTCGGCATTCTGCACCGTGGACAAGGCCTCCTCGTCGATGAAGATACGCGAGGCGTCGATGCCGCACTTTTCCGTGAGATAGGCCTTCATCATGCCGCCCTCGGTGTGTTTCTTGGGGTTGTTGGAGCCGGTGGGCCCGCCGGTACAGACCAGTATGGTGTTCGGAAAGCTGCGCGCGGCGGCCGCGGCGGCGTCGCACCGCTTCACCAGCTCGTCGGTCATCCCGCCGTTTTGCAGCTTGTAGCCCAGCACCACAAAGGCGTGGGTGGGGCTGTCCGGAATATCCGTGCCCTCCAGGGCCGTGGCCCGCTGTCCGCCGTCGTGGATGTACATGGGATAATTCGGGTCGACGTAAACCTGCATCCAGTGCTCCGCGATCTGCTCTGCCACAACGCGGTCACCCTCGTTCATGGCCCCGATGGCGTCGATCACGCCCTGGACGGCGTCGGCGTCGCCGGGCTGAGGGTTTTCACGGGCGTGGATCAGATTGATCAGCAGCCGTCCAAAGTTCATCTCGTTTTCGTCGGAGATGTGATAGATCTCCGCCCGGGCCGCCGCGCACAGCAGCAGGCCAAGGATGAGGGTCAGGGCGATGATTCTGCGTTTCATGGTGTTTTCCTCTCGTCAAAAACGCAGGGGCGGCGCATCGCCGTCCCTGCGAGGTATTTCTATCTCTTCCTGCCAAACAGCGCCTGCAGCCGGTTGACGCTGCCGCGCTGCTGGGCCTCCTTCAACGCCCGGGCATACTTCACGCTGGCGGGGTTCTGGTGGGCGGCCACGGACAGGTAGATCAGCGCCTTCTGGGTATCGCTCTGATGCAGCAGCACCCAGCCGAACAGGTAATTCCACTCGGCGCAGCGGGTGTTGAAGCCCATCAGCAGCTTGCGGGCGGACTGATACTGGCCGTCGTCGATCAACGCCTGCACCTGCTTGAGTGCCTCATGTTCGCTGTCGGCGGTCAGCTTCGCGTCCCGCAGGCCATCCAGACACAGCCGATAGGCGGCGTTGATGTCGGCCATCTTCTCGTTGGCCCAGTCCCGTTCGGGGCCGGGCAGGAAGCGATCCGGGTGCCAGCGGCGCGCCAGCGCGCGATAGGCCGCGCGAATCTCGTCCCGCGTGGCATTTGCCGGTATGTTCAGCACTTCATAGCCGTTCAAGCCGCTTCACCTCGCCTTCTGGATAATTTACTGGAAACTTCCTATATTATGCGCATTATAGCATTCCCGTCTGTTCATTGTCAAGATTTTGACCATTAACAGGGTGTGGAGGTTCGGTTGACTATGCGTGACAAGTCTGAAATAGTATTTCAAAATTGTTAAATTTATTTCTAAATCGAAATTTCCGGTCTTTTCCTCTTTACTATTTTGAAAAAAATG
>CAMVBO010000413.1 GCA_947165745.1 uncultured Clostridia bacterium
GGACCAAGACCGACGACGAGCTGGTGACGGCGCTGATCGAGGTGCGCATCGCGCCTCAGCGGGGCGACGGCTTTGACCGCATCGCCGAGCGCATCTACCAGTATGAGGAAGTGGAGAGTCTCTACCTGATGTCCGGCGCCTATGACCTGGCCGTGACCATCACCGGCCGCAGCCTGCGGGCAGTGGCGGAGTTCGTGCACGCGCGGCTGGCCGTCATCGACGGCGTCACCGGCACGGCCACCCACTTCATTCTGAAGAAGTATAAGGAGAAGAACCACCTGTTCGCCAAGCTGCCCGAGCAGGAAGAGAGGGTGTTGTTTGTATGATCGACTATGATTCCGCGCTTTCCAGCCGCGTGAAGGGCATCGCCCCCTCCGGCATCCGCAAGTTCTTCGACCTGTTGGAGAACATGGACAGCAACGACGCCATCTCCCTGGGCGTGGGCGAGCCGGACTTCGTGACGCCCTGGCACATCCGGGACGCCGGCGTCTACGCGCTGGAGAAGGGCTTTACCAAGTACACCTCCAACGCCGGCCTGGCGGAGTTGCGCCGCCAGATCGCGGCCTATCTGCGCCGCCGCTTCGCCCTGAACTACGACCCCATGAAGCAGATGGTGGTCACCGTGGGCGGCAGCGAGGGCATCGACATCGCCGTGCGCGCCATCGTGAACCAGGGCGACGAGGTGATCGTGCCCGTGCCCAGCTTCGTGTGCTACGGTCCCATTGTGGAGCTGGTGGGCGGCGTGCCCGTCTATGTTCAGACCAGGGCGGAAAACGAGTTCCGGCTCACCGCCGAGGAATTGAAGGCCGCCATCACGCCCCGCACCAAGATGGTGATCCTGCCCTTCCCGAACAACCCCACCGGGGCGATCCTGGAGCGCAAGGACCTGGAGGCCATCGCGGGGGTGCTGAGGGACACCAACATCATCGTGCTGTCCGATGAGATCTACGCCGAGCTGACCTACGGCGGCCACCACGTGTCCATCGCCAACATCGAGGGCATGCAGGAGCGCACGCTGCTGGTGAACGGCTTTTCCAAGGCCTACGCCATGACCGGCTGGCGGCTGGGCTATGTGTGCGGGCCCCAGGAGTTGATCAAACAGATGCTCAAGATCCACCAGTACGCCATCATGTGCGCCCCCACCACCAGCCAGTACGCCGCGGTGGAGGCCATGAAGGACGGCGACGGGGACATCGAAATGATGCGCAAGGACTACGACTACCGCCGCCGCTTCCTGCTGGACAAGCTGCGCGGCGCGGGCCTGGAGTGCTTCGAGCCCCGGGGCGCGTTCTACATGTTCCCCAGCATCAGGTCCACCGGCATGACCAGCGCCGAGTTCTGCGAGCAGTTCCTGCTGAAGGAGCACGTCGCCGCCATCCCCGGCACCGCCTTCGGCCCCGGCGGCGAGGGCTTCGTGCGCATGTGCTACGCCAGCTCCCTGGCCAATTTGAGCGAGGCCATGGACCGGCTGGAGCGGTTTTTGAAGGGGATTTAGGGATTAGGGAGTAGGGATTAGGAATAGCTGCTGCCGCGCTTATGGGGTATTCACATATCCTGTCCTTCGCTTTGGAGAACCGGATTGCCACGTCGGTCTTGGCTCTGCCCTGACCTCCTCGCAATGACGTTGTACAGGCTTGAATCTGTCGTACGTCATTCCGAGGAGGAGTGCAGCGACGACGTGGGAATCTGGTTTCCTCCGTTTCCATAAACAGACAGAATGCCGCGGGTCGACGGGAACGGCGCCGCGCCGCCCTCAACCGACCCTCGCCCCCGCTCAACGCCCCGGTCATTGGCAACGATGGCCGGGGCGATTATAATGGGAGCATCAACAGCAAGGAGGCTTCAACCATGAAAACCGACATCGGTGCGCGAATCCGCTCGCTGCGCCTTCAAAAGAGCATGACCCAGGAGCAGCTGGCGCAGAAGCTGAACCTGACGCCCCAGGCCGTATCGAAGTGGGAAAACGGCGTGGGCCTGCCGGACATCCAGCTGCTGCCGGAGCTGTCGGTGTTGTTGGGCGTGACCATCGACGGCCTGTTCTCCATGACCGACGACGCGCGGTTCGACCGGATCGAAAACATGCTGGAGGACGTGCGCTTCCTGCCAGAGGCGGAGTTTGTCCAGGCAGAGCGCTGGTTGAAGGAGCAGCGGGAGGATGAAGCCGCCCGGCCCCGGGCCACGCTGCTGCTGGCGCAGCTTTACAACAAGCGTGCGGACGAATACCACGAGCTTGCCTCGCCGCTGGCCCGGGAGGCGCTGGCGCTGAACCCGGAGGCGAAGGATGCCCACAACGCCATCTTCGACGCGGAAAAGGGTGTCCACCAGGACTGGTACTGGACCAACCACCACAGGCTGATCGACTTCTACAAGGGCTTTGTCGACGGGCATCCCGGGGACCCTCGCGCCTGTATGTGGCTGATCGACCTGCTGATCGCCGACGGGCGGCTGGAGGAGGCTCGCGCCTATGTCGAGCGGATGCGCGCGGTGCGGGACGACTGGCGCTGCGAGATGTACCAGGGCCAGATCAGCCGCGCGGAGGGCGACCTGCCCGGCGCGATGGCGTGGTTCGAGCGCATGACGGCGCGGGAGCCGGAAAACTGGCTGGTCTGGGCGGACTATGCCGACGAGCTGGCAAAGCTGGGC
>CAMVBO010000414.1 GCA_947165745.1 uncultured Clostridia bacterium
CGCGCTGATGGAGCGCACCTTCGAGCCCGACGCACCGAACTTCACGCCCCGCGTGAGCGCCATGGCCACCTTCGCCGATGGCGATTTCAGCCTGGACATGGCCATACTGCGCGCCGGCGACCCCGAGGGCGGCTGCTGCCACCGGGTGTTCTGGGCCTATGAGAGGATCGAGGCCGGCAAGGGCTGCTTCCTGCACACCTATCTGTCCGACGGCAGCCCGATTCCCGCCTTCACCGGCGACCCCGAGACCGAGGCCGTCGGCGCCGTCAGCGCGGGCGCCCTGGCCCGGGAGACCGGCAGCGGCCCGAACGCCGGCAACAACGCCAACCAATGACCGCGTGTCCCTGTGGGTGTGCACCCGGGAGCTGGAGACCGGCAGGACCGACACGGCCATCATCAACGCCAACAAATGACGGGAGGAAAGCATCATGTCCCATGAGATTCAATTAAAGTACGGCTGCAACCCCAACCAGAAGCCCTCCCGCATCTTCATGGAGGCCGAGGGGGCCGAGCTGCCCCTGACTGTGCTTTGCGGCAGGCCGGGCTACATCAACTTCCTGGACGCGCTGAACAGCTGGCAGCTGGTCAGCGAGCTGAAAAAGGCCACCGGCATGCCCGCCGCGGCCTCCTTCAAGCACGTCAGCCCCGCGGGCGCGGCCATTGGCAATGCGCTGACGGACGTGCTGCGCAAGATCTACTTCGTGCCCATGGACATGGAGCTTTCGCCTCTGGCCTGCGCCTACGCCCGGGCTCGCGGCGCGGACCGCATGTCCTCCTTCGGCGACTTTATCGCCCTCAGCGACGTGTGCGACGTGCCCACCGCCCAGCTGATCCGCCACGAGGTGTCCGACGGCGTCATCGCCCCCGGCTATACCGACGAGGCGCTGGCCATCCTGCGCGAGAAGCGCAAGGGCGGCTACAACATCATCAAAATCGACCCGAACTACGTGCCCGAGGAAATTGAGCGCAAGCAGGTGTTCGGCATCACCTTCGAGCAGGGCCGCCAGGCGCTGGAGATCAACAACGAGATGATCTCCAACGTGGTGACCGCCAACAAGACCCTCACCGAGGCCCAGAAGCGGGATCTGCTGATCGCGCTGATCACGCTCAAGTATACCCAGTCCAACTCCGTGTGCTACGTGAAGGACGGCCAGGCCATCGGCGTGGGCGCGGGCCAGCAGAGCCGCATCCACTGCACCCGGCTGGCCGGCGGCAAGGCCGACAACTGGCATCTGCGCCAGCACGAAAAGGTGCTGAACCTGCCCTTCAAGAGCGACCTGGGCCGGCCCGACCGGGACAACGCCATCGACGTGTACATCTCCGAGGATTGGGAGGACGTGCTGGGCGAGGGCAACTGGCAGCGCCTGTTCACCAAGCGTCCCGAGCCCCTGACCCGCGAGGAAAAGCGGGCGTATCTGGACACCGTCACCGACGTGGCCCTGGGCAGCGACGCCTTCTTCCCCTTCAGCGACAACATTGAGCGCGCCCATCGCAGCGGCGTCACCTGCATCGCCGAGCCCGGCGGCTCCATCCGCGACGACCTGGTGATCGAAAAGTGCAACGAGTACGGCATTGCCATGGCCTTCACGGGCATCCGGCTGTTCCACCATTGATTTGAGTGTTGAGTGTGGAGAGAGGAGTGTGGAGTTATAGTTGGCCGCCCAGCTGTCTCCTGACCGTGACGGACTTTCACTCCTGTTTCCTGACGTTTGGCGCGATATTTGCCATAGACTGACCCGTCCCTGGCATTCTCAACTCCAAACTCCACACTTCAAACTCCACACTCCTCGCTTGGTCCTGGGCTTCCAAAGCGCGGCCTTTCGGCCCCGTCCAATCCCGGTCGTGACGACGGAATGACGTCGGTGCGGTCGGTGAGAGGCCGAGAAGCCGGTCTTTGGAAGCCCGGACGGAATAAACCATGAATATTGAAAGCAATCTGCTGCGCCGGCTTTTTGAGAACGTCTACTTTATCACCGGCACGGCCTACGCCGGCAAGTCCACCATGGTGCGCATGCTGGCTCAGAAGCATGGCGGCGTCTGGTGCCGGGAGAATTACACCGAAGATTTGTTCGGGCTGATCGATCCCGATCACCAGCCGAACCTGTGCTATTTTCAGACCATGTCTGGCTGGCAGGAGTTTGTCAGCCGCACCCCGGAGCAGTACGAGGCATGGCTCTATGGCTGCGCGGCGGAGGGCCAGGGCCTGGAGCTGATCGAGCTGATCCGCCGCACTGAGGGCGGGGAAAAGGTGTTCGTGGACACCCAGTTTTCGCCGGAGGCGCTGTGGGAAATCTCGGATTATAGCCGTGTGGCCGTGATGCTGGCCGACCCGGCCGTGTCCGCCGGCCGCTTCTTCGAGCGGGAGGACGCAGAAAAGCAGTTCATCTATCAGAAGATCATGGAGGCCGATGACCCCGAGGCGACGATGGCGAATTACCGCGCCGTGCTCGAGCGGATCAACAGCCCGGAAAACTATAAAAGACTTGAGAACAGCGGCTTTTTCGTGCTGAAGCGGGACGATGCCCGAACGCCGGAGCAGACGCTGGCGTTGCTGGAAAGACACTTTGCGCTTGTGGAGGATAAAACATGAAGATACTGGTCGTCGGCGGCGGCGGGCGCGAGCACGCCATCATCAAGAA
>CAMVBO010000415.1 GCA_947165745.1 uncultured Clostridia bacterium
CTTGATGTTCTCCCAGAGGTTGATCCAGAAATTGCGGAAAGCCTCCGAGTGGTTCCAGAGATACACAAACGCCGCGACCAGAGCCGCGATGGCGGCAATGATCAGGACGATGGGATTTGCCATAAGCACAGCCCACAGGGAACTGAGCGCGCCTTTCACCACACCGATGGCGGAGGCGATCTTCGGACCCCATGACATGACCGTGCTGACGGCCCCGGCGATCTTCGGCGCCCATGTCATGATGGTTCCCACGGCGGACATCACCTTGCCCACGACAATCAGCACGGGGCCTATCGCCGCCACCAGCAATGCCAGCGTGGTGATGAGCTTCTTCGTACCGTCCGACAGGCCGTTGAACCAGTCCACCAGTTTCTGAAGCCCGGAAACGAAGTCCCGGACTATGGGCATAAGGATTTCACCAAAGGAGATGGCAAGCTCCTGCAGCTGCGATTTCAGGATAGTCAGCTGGCCTTCCAGGTTGTCCTGCATGGTGTCGGCCATCTTCTGGGACACCCCGTCACAGTTTTCAATGGCGGAGGACAGCTTGTTGATATCGCCTTCCCCAGCGTTCATTAGCGCGAGGAAGCCGGACATGGCGTTCTTGCCCACCAGCGCCTCCGCAGCAGCGGCCTGCTCCGATTCGGAAAGCTGGGAGAAAGCCGCGCGGCAATCGGTGAGGATGTCGGAAAGCTCTCTCATGGAGCCGTCCGCGTTGGTGGTCTGGATGGTCACCGTCCCAATGGCATCGCCGCAGATTTTTACTTCCCCGGCGAGGTTGTTCATGATGGTACGCAGCGACGTACCGGCCTGGCTGCCCTTGATACCGGCGTTCGCCATCAGGCCGATTGCCTCGGCGGTGTCCTCGACAGAGAAACCCAAAGCCCCCGCGATGGGAGCCGCGTACTTGAAGGTTTCGCCCATCATGGACACGTTCGTGTTGGCGTTGGAGCTTGCCGCCGCCAGCACATCAGCGAAATGCCCGGAGTCCGATGCCGACAGCCCGAAAGCCGTCAGCGCGTCCGTCACGATATCTGATGTGGTGGCGAGGTCTTCGCCGGAAGCGGCGGCAAGGCTCATGATGCCCTCGATGCCGCCGAGCATATCCTCGGTCTTCCAGCCGGCCATCGCCATGTACTCGAAAGCCGCGCCCGCCTCGGAAGCGGAGAACTTCGTCTTCGCGCCCATCTCGCGAGCCTTTTCACGCAGCTTGTCCAGGTCGTCCCCGGTCGCGCCGGAAATGGCGGATACCTTGGACATCTGGGAATCGAAGTCGGCTGCGGTCTTGACGGCGGCTGTTCCAAGCCCCGCCACGGCCACGGTCGCGGGGAGGAACTTCTCACCGACGCCTGTTACCTTGTCGCCCATATCCTTCAGCTTTTCACCCTTGGCGGCGATCTCCTGGACGGCGGTGCCGGACTGCCTTGCCTGTTCCTCCAGGCGGCGCAGTTCCTCCGTGGTCTCGATGATCTCCCTCTGAAGGGCGTCAAACTGCGCCTGGGTGATGTCTCCGTTGGCAAGGGCGGTCGTGGCCTGTTCGGATGCCGTTTTCAGCGTGTCCAGCTTGGTGCGGGTCTCGCCGATGGCGTCTCCCAGGAGCCGCTGTTTCTGGGAGAGAAGCTCCGTGTTCGTGGGGTCCAGCTTCAGCAGCTTGTCCACGTCCTTCAGCTGGCTCTGTGTATCTTTGATTTCCTTGTTGACGTTCTGGAGAGCCTTCGACAGCCCTGTGGTGTCGCCGTCAATCGTGACGGTCAGGCCCTTAATCCTTCCTCCGGCCATGTGAAGCCCTCCTTCCCATTAAAATCTGTCGAAATCCTCCTGGCTGGCAAGCTGCCGGTAGGAGTCCTGGCACTCGTCGTTCCTGCTCTCTGCGTACATATCGTTGACGATCCCGATGGTCAGCAGGTCAAGCTCGCTGATATGGATGCCAAGCTGTACGCAGCGGAGCAGGAACAGCGGCGTGGTCATCTGCCGCTCAGTCGCTCTAAGTTTTTTTTAGCGGTCACATCCGTCTGAAGGTTCAGCCCCCAAAGCTCGATGATCTGGGGAAGCACCTGGTAGATGGAGAAGGTACTGAACCGCTCCAGCCACTCCTCTGGGGAATCCGGGACGGACGGGTCGGCGTGGCGCGCCATGATGTAGCTGATGTTCTCGAACAGTTCCAGGGAGAAGGTATCCAGGGTGGATGTGTTCTCGTCACTGCCTTCCATCGACTTCTGCAGCGCGTCCAGGTCGCGGTAGATATCCCTGTGGAACTTGACGCGGTAGAGCCGGGGGATGGCGGCGGAGGCGCGGAAAGCGACCTCCTGCCCGTCAATCGTGATAGTCTTCGTCACTGCCATGTCTTAGCCCTCCCCGTTGCCTTCGCCGCCGTCCCCATCGGGAGCGGTGGGCAGGTACACATTGTCATACCAGCCGTTGTAGGTGGCGGTGTCCGTGGTGTCGCCGGTCTTGGCCTTCACCGTGCCGTCGGGCAGCGGGGACGCCTTGATGGTCAGCGTTTCCGTCTGCACTTCCTTGCTCTCCTCGTTGGTCTTGCCCTCGATGCCGGGACGGGAGGCCGCGCAGTTATACAGCACATGACGGATGTGCTTCTTATCACCATCGAACTCAAACAACAGCGCAAATGCTTCCAG
>CAMVBO010000416.1 GCA_947165745.1 uncultured Clostridia bacterium
GCCGTCCTCCATGAAGATGCGTGAAGGCTTCTGGTTCGGGTTGCAGCCGTATTTCAACTGGATCTCGTGGGACATGGTAATCTTCCTCCCGTTACTTATTGGCGTTGATGATGCAGGTATCCGTCTCGCCCGTGGCCAGATCCCGAACGCAGGTCCACAGGGACACGCGGTTGTCGGCGTTCAGGCCCGCCCACACGGCCTCGGCGAAGGACGCGGCGTCCTCATTGCCCAGGGCCACAGTCTCCGGGTCGCCGGTAAAGGACGGGATGGGGCTGCCGTCGGACAGATAGGTATGCAGGAAGCAGCCCTTCCCCGCTTCCACCTTTTCCATCTCCCGAAACACCCGATGGCAGCAGCTGCCCTGGGCGTCGCCGGCGCGGAGAATGGCCATGTCCAGGCTGAAATCGCCGCCATCGAAGGTGGCCATGGCGCTGACGCGGGGGGTGAAGTTGGGGGCGTCCGGCTCAAACTCACGGGTGCGCAGGGCGTCGGCAAAGGTCGAGCCCCGGGCGACGAAGTCCCGGATGGTGTCGGTCTGGTCGCCGTTGGTGACGATCACCCTGTTGTCAATCACCCGAACAGGGTGGTAGATGATCAGGCTGGGATCCACCATCTTGGAGGGATCATAGGCCTCGGTGCGGATGCCGTCCGGCTCCGCCGTAAACACGCGGTTGCGGCTGTTTACGCTGCGGCCCATGATGAAATAGGCCATCATGGCGCGCTTGCCGTCCGCGCTCTTGCCCACGATGATGCCCCGGCCGGGATAGGTCGTCGCGCCGACGGCGCTCGCTGCGTTCTGAATCATGTTGGAACCTCCTTGTGGTCCATTATTTCTCTTGCAACCTGCTCCGCCGCCCGGGGCAGCAGTATCCACTCCGCCTGCTCCATCACGCGGCGCTGCAGGGTCTCTGGGGTGTCGTCGGGCTGGATCTCCACGGCCTTCTGGGCGATGATCCGCCCGCCGTCGGGGATCTCGTTCACATAGTGGACCGTCGCGCCGGTGACCTTCACGCCGTAATCCAGCGCGGCGCGGTGCACCCGCAGGCCGTAGAAGCCTTCGCCGCAGAAGGAGGGGATCAGCGCCGGATGCACGTTGATGATCCGATTCGGCCAGCGCTTCACGAAATCGGCGGACAGTATGGCCATGAACCCGGCCAGGATCAGCATATCAACGCGGTTCTCCTCCAGGATCTGAAGCAGCCGCGACTCGAAGCTCTCCCTCGTCTCGCCCTTTCCCCGGACGCAGACCGCCGTGGGAATGCCTGCGTTTTTTGCCCGTTCAATGGCGTAGGCCCCGGCGTTGTTGGACACCACCAGGGACAGCGCCCCGTGGGGCAGCTCACCGCGCCCGGCGGCGTCGATCAGCGCCTGAAGGTTGGTTCCCCCGCCGGACACCAGCACCGCGATGCGCGTCCTCATACCAGCGTCACCCGGTCCTCTCCGGGCACGATCTCGCCAATGACGCGCGCGTCCTCGCCGCAGTCCTTCAGCACGCGCACGGCCTCGTCCGCGTCCTCGGCGGACACGGTCAGGCACATGCCGATGCCCATGTTGAAGGTGTTGTACATATCCCGCATGGGGATGCGGCCCGTGGTGGCGATGCGCTCGAACAGCGGCACCGGGCCGATCTGCTTAAGGTCGATGCAGGCGGTAAGGCCCTCGGGCAGGCTCCTGGGGATGTTCTCATAGAAGCCGCCGCCGGTGATGTGGCTGACGGCCTTCACGGTCAGGGTCTCCGCCAGCTTCAACACCGGCTTCACATAGATGCGCGTGGGCTCCAGCAGCGCCTCGCCCAGGGTCTTGCCCAGGTCGTCGCAGTAGAAGTCCAGGCCGCCGTTTTCCACGTCGAACACCTTGCGCACCAGCGAAAAGCCGTTGCTGTGCACGCCGGAGGACGGCAGACCGATCAGCGCGTCCCCCGCCCGCACGCTGGAGGGATCAAAGATCTTCGCCCGGTCCACCACGCCCACGGAGAAGCCGGCCAGGTCGTATTCGTCCACGGGATAGAAGCCGGGCATCTCGGCGGTCTCGCCGCCGATCAGCGCGCAGCCCGCCTGGACGCAGCCCTCGGCCACGCCGGACACGATGCTGGCGATCTTTTCCGGCACGTTCTTGCCGCAGGCGATGTAGTCCAGGAACGTGAGGGGCCTGGCGCCGCAGCACACGATGTCGTTGACGCACATGGCCACGCAGTCGATGCCCACGGTGTCGTGCTTGTCCATCAGGAAGGCCAGCTTCAGCTTGGTGCCCACGCCGTCGGTGCCGCTGACCAGCACGGGGCGGGTCAGGCCCGTCATGTCCAGCTCAAACAGCCCGCCGAAGCCGCCGATGCCGCTGACCACGCCGGGGATGTCGGTGCGGGCGATGTGTTTTTTCATCAGCTCAACGGCCCGGTAACCCGCAGTGATGTCCACGCCCGCCGCGGCGTAGCTCTCGGATCTTGAAATGTTGTTCGCCATGCGAAACCTCCATAGAATCAATGTGGAATGAGGAATCAGGAATGAAGGTGCAAATCCTGACGGATTTGTCTGATTGAATCAATGAAATCCGAAAGGATTTCTTCCACAATTCCTCATTTCTTGCAAGTCGAGGAAAAGCAACACAGAAATGCAGCCTTAGACGCCGAAAATG
>CAMVBO010000417.1 GCA_947165745.1 uncultured Clostridia bacterium
GCAGCCTTAGACGCCGAAAATGCATGTTCAGGATTTTAGAAACACACTCTAATAGCCCTTCGTGCGTGAATTGCCTTTAAGGTCTTAGTGGCTCACTTTGCCCCGGTCTCGCCTCACGCCGGGCACACGATCACCAGCAGCGCGCCCTTTTCGACGGCGATCTGTGCCTCGGGCGCGGCAAATTCGTTGCTCAGTCCCAGGGGAAAGGCGTTGGTGAGGGTCGCGCCGGAGAGCATCCACTTCGCGCCGCGGATGTCGACGCCCTCGCAGGCGTCGCTCAGCGCGAATACGGACAGCTTCACGGGCCGCGCGCCGTCGCCGGCGACATCCCGGGGCACGGTCATCGCTCCGTCCGCCACGGCCGCCGCCCAGCTGTCGCCGTCGTTCATCACGGCGCGCACGCCCCGCCGCGCGGCATGGTTGAGCGCCTGAAAATTGGCCAGGGTGTGGTCCACGCGCCCCCCGAACCCGCCGACGATCAGGAAGTCCTCAAAGCCCATGGCCAGCCCCCGCTTGAGGCACAGCATGGTGTCCGAGTCGTCCTTCTCCGCCGGCACGCGCAGGATGGCCTCGTCGGCGGGCGCGTCGGAGGAATCGAAGTCGCCGATCACCAGATCCGGCTTCACGCCCATCCGCTTCGCCAGCACCCAGCCGCCGTCGGCGCAGAGGACGAAGTCGCCGGGTCGAGGCCTGCAGGCGCGCCGAAGGTCGCCCTCGCAGCGGGCGGTGAAGATCACGCAGCGGCGAGGCGGCTCATCAAAGGCATGAAAGCGGCGCATTTCGGCAAAGTCCTCGACGGCGCCATCCACCAGGGCGTCGATGGCTTCCCGGCTGTGCTCGGTGGCCGCGTCGCGCACGGCGTAGGCGCGCATGCCGCACTTCTTTGCCCCGGTGACGCCCTCCAGCACGTCCTCGAACACGGCGCAGTCCGTCGGCTCCACGCCCAACCGCTTCGCCGCCAGGCGATACAGCGCGCCGTCGGCCTTGGAGGTGTTCCCCGCCTCGGCGCTGGTGCAGAAGGCATCGAAAAGCTCCTTGACGCCGCAGCGCTCCAGCGCCGGCATGAACAGCTCCGGCCGATTGGCGGTGGCCACGGCCAGCTTCACGCCGTTGCGCTTCAAAAAACGCAGGTATGCCCGCGCGCCGCCCTTCAGCGGAACACGCTCGGCGTACTCCTCCCGGGCCATCTCCATCCACTCGTCCATGACGGCCTCCACGGATTCCGCCAGGTGGAAGCGGCGCACGGTGTAAACGGCGGCTTCCCGGAAGCTCATGCCCTGCACGGCGCGGGCATAGTCGGCGTGGTCGCTGTTGATGCCGCGCCGACCGAAAAACCGCGCGTCCACGTCGCGCCAGACGTGCCCGCTGTCCAGCAGCGTGCCGTCCAGGTCGAACAGGGCGGCGGCAAAGGGGATTTGGGACATAGTATTCTCCTCTTTTGTCGTATCCGTTTCCATGCGCCGCAGGCGCAATTCATCGTTCAGATTTGCTCCGCAAATCTGAACACACCGCCTCCGCGCACCTGATTCCGTCCACGGCGGCGGACATGATGCCCCCGGCGTAGCCCGCGCCCTCGCCGCAGGGATAGAGCCCGCGGATGTTGGACTGGCAATCGGCGTCGCGCTCGATGCGCACGGGCGAGGACGAGCGGGTCTCCACGCCGGTGAGCACGGCGTCGGGATCGGCAAAACCCTTCAGCTTGCGATCCAGCAGCGGCAGCGCCTCGCGCATGCCGGCTGTGACGAACCCGGGCAGGCAGTCGTCCAGGCTCCCCCACTTCACACCGGGCCGATAGCTGGGCTTCACGCTTCCGGGGCCGGCGCTGGGCTGATTCCGCAGAAAGTCGCCCACCCGCTGGGCCGGGGCGCGCCAGTCCCCGCCGCCGGCTTCAAAGGCCGCCCGCTCCCACTGCCGCTGGAATTCCACGCCCGCCAGCGGGCCTTCGCCGCCGAAGTCCTCCGGCAGCACGTTCACCAGCAGGGCGCTGTTGGCGTTTTCGCCGTCCCGGGCGTAAAGGCTCATGCCGTTCACCACCACGCCGCCCGCCTCGCTGGCGGCGGCGACCACCTGGCCGCCGGGGCACATGCAGAAGGTATAAACCGACCGCCCGTTGGGCAGGTGCACGGCCAGCTTATAGTCGGCGGCGCCCAGGGCGGGATGGCCTGCCGCCGGGCCGTACTGGGCGCGATTGATTCTGTCCTGCCTATGCTCGATTCTCGCGCCGATGGCGAAGGGCTTGCGGGACATATTTGCCCCGGCCCCGTATACCATCGCGAAGGTATCCCGGGCGCTGTGGCCCACGGCGAGTATGACGGCGCTGACGGGCAGGGCATACGCGCCATCAGGGCCGGTCAACTGCGCGGCGGCAACGGCTCCGTCCTCCACGTCCAGGCCGGTGAGCCGGGTCTGAAAGCGCACGTCGCCGCCCAGCGCGATGATCTCATTGCGCAGATTCCTGACCATGGCCTTCAGGTGGTCGGTGCCCACATGGGGCTTGGCCTGCCAGAGGATGGACTCCGGCGCGCCGGCGCGGTGCATCTCCTCCAGCACCTCCCGGCAGCGCTTGTCCTTGATGCCGCTGTTCAGCTTGCCGTCGGAAAACGTGCCCGCGCCGCCCTCGCCGAACTG
>CAMVBO010000418.1 GCA_947165745.1 uncultured Clostridia bacterium
CGCTCGCTGTTCATCGCCGACAAGTTCTTTGACGCCCTGGGCTTCAAGTACATCGGCCCTGTGGACGGCCACGACATCAAACAGTTGATCCGCGTGCTGCGCCGCGCCAGGAACGACGACAAGCCCCTGTTGATCCATGTTGTGACCCAGAAGGGCAAGGGCTATACACCGGCGGAGGACCACCCGGATACCTTCCACGGCGTCGCGCCGTTCTACATCGATTCCGGGGAGAGCAAGGGGGAGGAGCGCGTCTCCTCCGGCGTGGTGGCGGCCCGACAGCTGATCGAGCTGGCGGACAACGATATTCGCATCTGCGCCATTACCGCCGCAATGCCCAACGGCACCGGCATGGATGTGTTCCAGCAAGTCCATCCGGATCGCTTTTTCGACGTGGGCATCGCGGAAGAGCACGCCGTGACTATGGCGGCGGGCATGGCCAGCCAGGGCATGAAACCTTATGTGGCCATCTATTCCACATTCCTGCAGCGGGCCTATGATCAGATTGCCATGGACGTTTGCCGCAATTCCCTGCCGGTGACCTTCCTGATCGATCGCGCTGGGCTCGTCGGCCCGGACGGTGCGACCCACCAGGGCGTGTTTGATCTTAGCTATCTGCGCAGCATTCCGAATATGATCGTCGCTGCGCCGAGAGACGTGCGCGATCTCAAAAAACTGATTTGTCTGAGTCAGGACGTGAACGCGCCGATGGCCATACGCTATCCCAGGGTTTGCGAAGACCTCGGCCCCGGCATCCAGAGCCAGCGGGAGATCCGCGTCGGCGAATGGGAGCTGCTCTCCAGCGGCCATGACGTGATGATCCTGGCCGTTGGGCGCGTGGTGCAGTGCGCCATGCAGTCCACCATCGAGCTGATGGGCAAGGGCATCTCCGCCGGCGTGGTGGACGCGCGCTTCGTCGCGCCGATGGATGAGTCGATGCTCCTGGATATGTCGCGAAAGGCCCGTCTGCTGGTGACGGTGGAGGAAAACGCCTTGGCAGGCGGCTTTGGCGAGGGTGTGCTGGAGGTTTTGGCCAGGGCCGAAATCCATACCCCGATACTGACCCTTGGCGTGCCGAACCGATTTATCAGCCACGCCACGGTCAACCAGCAGCTGGCCGCCTGCGGATTGGACAGCTACGGCATCACCTCGCGGGTCACGGAAAAGCTGCGCGGACTTTCGGGGGCGTTGCGATGAAAAAGCGCCGCGCCGACGAGGCGCTGTATCAGGACATGAACCTGGAGTCGATCCAGCTGGCCCGGGCTTTGATCATGGAAGGACGGGTCATGGCGGGGGACAGAAAGATCCTTCGAGCCAGCGAGACGCTCCGGGAGGGCGACGTGTTGCGGGTGAAAGGTCAGCTGGACGCCTGGGTCAGCCGGGGCGCCCACAAGCTGAAAAAGGCGTTGGAAGTATTTGGCATCGATCTGTCGGGGAAGGTTTGCGTGGATGTGGGATGCTCCACCGGCGGCTTCACCGACGTGATGCTCCGTGCCGGAGCGGAAAAAGTGTATTCGGTGGACGTGGGCTACAACCTGCTGGACTACCGGCTGCGCAGCGACGCCCGCGTGGTGTGCATGGAGCGCACCAACGCCCGCTTCCTCAAGCCGGAGGACTTCGATCCACGGCCTGTCTTCGGCGCGACGGACGTTTCTTTCATCTCGTTGAAGGCGGTGCTGCCCGCCGCGCTCAGCGTGCTGGAGGGCGAAAACGCGCGTTTTGTCGCGCTGGTCAAGCCCCAGTTTGAAGCCGAAAAGCACGAAGTGGGGGAAAAGGGCGTGGTACGCGACCGCGCCGTTCACAGGAAGGTGCTCATGGACATCACCGGCTTCATCCCCAGCCTTGGCTGGCGCGTGAATGCATTGGATTATTCACCGATACGCGGTCCGGAAGGTAACATAGAATTCCTATTGGATCTGGTTCGATGTAACAATCTGACGATAAATCCGGGTGAAACTTCAATAGATGGCACAATTAGCCAAGCATATGACAATTTTTTTAAATCCTTCGCAGGGGGCTTGTAACGCAGGCCCTCTTTGGTATATTGTATATATATGAGGAGTGGTTGCGGTGGCTGTGCGCTGCGTTGGAATTCATTGGAACCCGTCCAAGTTCACAGGCCTGGACATCGCCCGAAAGCTGATCGAGCTGTTGAACCAAAAGGGCGTCAGGGTATGTCTGAATTCCAGCCTGAACGCGGTGCTGAACGCCCCGGATGTGCTGGTGGACCAATTTGAGGCCTGCCAACTGCTCATCGTGCTGGGCGGCGACGGCACCATCCTCTCCGGCCTTGATCATGCGATACCCTTTGATCTGCCCATTTTGGGCATCAATCTGGGGCGTCTGGGCTTCCTGTCTGAAATCGAGACGGAGGAGCTGGACGAGCGATTCATCGATCGACTGTTGGCCGGAGACTATTCCATCGACGTGCGAACCACAATGATGATCGAGGGGCAGGATCATCTGAAGTACTTTGCCCTCAACGACATCGTCATCACCCGCGCGACCCCCTCTGTTCGAATTCTCTCTCTTGAATATGAGGCAAACGGCACCCTGGTGGACTGCTTTTCCGGCGATGGGCTGATCGTCGCGACCGCGACGGGCTCGACCGCCTATTCGCTGTCTGCCGG
>CAMVBO010000419.1 GCA_947165745.1 uncultured Clostridia bacterium
TCGTGGTTTCGTCGATCATGGCGCGGATGCGGTCCCGGAACTTATCGGACAGGAAGTTCTCCTCCACCCGCCGCCTGCCGTTTTGTCCCAGGCGGGCGCGCAGGTCCGGGTCCGCCGCCAGCCGCTTCAGGGCCTCGGCGTAGGCGCGGGCGTCGCCGTTGGGCACCTCGATGCCGTCCTCCCCGTCCAGGCAGACGTAGTTCACGCCGGAGCCGGGCACGGTGAACGTCACCGCGGGCTTTTCAAAGTACATGGCCTCGGCCAGGGCCAGCCCGAAGGCCTCGTTCCGGGTCACCGAGGGAAAGCAGAAGATGTCCATGGCCCGAAGGTATCCCTTCAGGGCGTCGTCGTCCACCCGGCCCAGGAAGCGCACGATGGCGCTCTCCCCGGCCAGCTGGCGCAGGCGGGGCGTCTCCTCCCCCTCCCCGGCGATCAGCACGACGAAGCGCCCGTCCAGGTATTTCGCCGCCTCGATGAGCGCGTCGAAGCCCTTGTAGCGGGTGTGCCGGCCCACCGCGAGGCAGATCGTCCTTCCCGCGTACTGTTCGCGGATCTGGGCGGCGAAGGCCTCCGCCGCGGGCGTCATGGCCAGCCGGGCCGCGTCGATGCTGTTGGGGATGACGGCCACCTTGTCCTTTTCCGAGCGCAGCCACTCGCTGCCCTCGGCGTACAGCGGGCTCGTGGCGATCAGCCGGTCCGCCCGCTTCACCAGCCGCCGGTTCTGGCCCCTGAACAGCTTCCCCAGCAGTTTCTGCTTCACGATGTCCAGGTGCCAGTAGATCACCAGCTTCGTCCCCTCCGGCAGGCGTCCCAGCAGGAAGTGGGCCACGAAGGGGTTGGGATAGTGGAACACCACCGCGTCCGGCTGGAATTGGCGGATGCACCGGGCCAGCGCCCTCCTGTAGCCCAGCGACAGCGACTGGGAGGCCACCTTGGCGAAGCACCCGACCCGGAGCACCTCCACGCCGTCCACGCTGTCCGTGCGGGTGCCGGGCTCGTGGTTGAAGCAGATGACCCTCTGCTCATATCGCCCGGCCAGCGCCCGCACGCAGTCCCGGGCCACCAGCTCCGTGCCGCCCTTGAAGGGCTCGTAGTACTTCGAGATATGCAGGATTCGCTTCATCGCTCTACATCGCGCCCTTGCGCTGCAGCACCACCCACACCGTCTTGAACAGGATCTTCATGTCCAGCAGGAAGCTCCAGTGGGCGATGTAGTAGGTGTCCAGGCGGGTGATCTCTTCAAAGTTCGTGATCCGGTTCCGCCCCTGCACCTGCCACATGCCAGTGATGCCGGGCTTGATGGCCAGGCGGGCGCGGTGATGCAGCTCGTACTTCTCCCACTCGTCCACCGTGGGCGGGCGGGTGCCCACCAGGCTCATGTTGCCCAGCAGCAGGTTGAAGGCCTGGGGCAGCTCGTCGATGCTGTAGCGGCGGATGAAATCGCCGACGCCGGTCTTGTGGGTGCCGTCAGGCAGCACCCGATTGCCCACGATCCGCGGGTCAAACTCCATCTTGAACATGCGCTCGTCGCTCATCAGGTTCTGGTCCATCAGGCTTTCCTTGCGCTCGTCCGCGCCCACGTCCATGCTGCGGATCTTGTACATCCTGAACTTGCGGCCGTTCTGGCCGATGCGCTCCTGGGCGTAGAGCACCGGTCCCGGGGATCTGCGCTTGATCATCGGCCCGAACACGGCGATGGCGATGAGCGCCAGCAGGCTGAGCACCACGCCGCCCAGGAGGTCCACGACGCGCTTGAGCAGCAGCTCCATGGGGCTGGCCATGTTGATGCTCCTGGAGACGACAGTCATGCCCGCGATCTCCTCCACGGTCTGCTTGCCGCCGCTCAGGGACATGGTCCACAGGTGGATGGTCACGCCCATCTCCCGGCACTTGTCCAGCAGCCGGGCGGTCCGTTCGTTCATGTCCGCGACGCCGATGTACACCTCGTCGATCCACTCCCGGCAGATGTACTGCGCCGCGTCCGAAAGGCCGGCCACCACGGGCACGCCCTCAAAGGTCTCCCCCGCTGCGTCCCGGTCCGTCAGCACCAGTCCGCTCAGGCCGATGCCCGCCAGCGGGTGCGCCCGGAAGTTGCCGATCGCCTCCCGGGCCGTCTTTTCGGAGGCGATCAGGAGCATCGCCCGCTTTCGCTCGTCCCGCAGCCACCGGCGCATCAGCTTCTTCCACAACGTGCGCCCGATGAAGGCGATGGCGCAATAGCCGAACAGGGTCGTCCACAGCACCTGCCGGGAATACTCCACGGCCTCCTTGGTGGAGAACAGGAACAGCACCACCGCGCCGAACACCAGCGCACTGTGGGCCAGCGTGTAGCGCAGCTCCGCGCTCACGCTTCGCTTCAACACGTTGCGCATGGTGTTGAACATCACGGCCACGATCACGTCGAAGACCGACATCCACAGTGCCAGCCTGCGGTACAGCGCCTCGTCATACAGCCACTGGTCCGGGCCGTAGCGTATGCAGCAGGCCAGAACAAGCGCCAGCTGTAAGCACAGGACATCCAGCAGGATAAAGTCCAGGTGCTTCAGCCACCCCTGCTCCGTTCGCTTGTACATACGATCACCTTTGCGCTGTTCGTGGATTCCCTCC
>CAMVBO010000420.1 GCA_947165745.1 uncultured Clostridia bacterium
ATCGATTTATTCAAAACCAGCTGGCCGAATGGTTTCAAGAGCGCTTTTGTGTATTGTTAGCTGATGCTGCTGCAGTGTCCGCTTATTCCTCCGCACTACCGCCATCCGATCCATGTCGCCGTGCTGAATCGCGTGTCAAGGGCGGCGGTGATCCTGTCCTTCCGGCCCAGGAAGTTATGCCCTGTCAGAGCATTTCCATTCCCGACAAAGATCTCAGGCCTTCCCTGTCCCTGATGCGATAGCCCTGGGGCGTCTTCTCAAGGATGCCGCGATCCGCCATATCCGCCAGCACATAGAGATAGTGCCGGTAAGTCACGCCCAGATAAGCGGCGGCCTCCGTGTGCCTCTCCCGATAGACGCCGTCCGGCGCGGCCTGGAGGATGAACCGCGCCAGCCGCGCCTTCAGCGGGTAGGACTGGCTCTGCGCCGACTTTTCCGCGTTCTGCACAAAGCGCCTGCCCTGCATGACGCACAGCTTCCTCAGGAACGTGGCGTCGTTCAGGATTCGTTCCCGGCACCCGGCGCCGTCGATCCGCCAGCACGCGCAGGGCAGCACCGCCGTCACGCCGTTGGTCAGCTCCCGTGCGCCCAGGAATTCCAATTCTCCCAGAAAGGCCGGCGCGTCAATGAAGCTGACAATCAACACCTTTCCGTTGGGCTGGGTCGCGCTGACCTTCACCCTGCCCTTCTCAAGGAAGAACAGAGCATCGTTCGCCTCGCCCTCCGACAGGATGATGTCGCCCGCCTCAAACCGCACCGACGCCGCAAAGGGACGAATGTCGAAGCCAAAGTAATCCTCCAATGGAAAGCGCGCGTCCGCCATGCCATCACCGCCAGATATGTGAGATTTCTCATATCCATCATACCCGGATTCATGCTAAAATGCAAGCAGAACAGAAGCCTTCAGGGAGGAATACGAATATGTTTTACGATGAAGTCATGAACGCCGTCCATTACATCCAGGCGCGCGTCGCCTGCCGCCCGCGGATCGCGGTCATCCTCGGCAGCGGCCTGGGCAGCATCGCAGACCGGCTGGAGAACCGGGAGCTGCTCTCCTATGCCGACATCCCCGGTTTTCCGAAGTCGGATGTCAGCGGCCACGCCGCGCAGTTCGTGTTCGGCACGCTGAACGGCCGGCCCATCGTCGCCATGCAGGGACGCTTTCACTACTACGAGGGGCTGTCCATGCGGCAGCTCAGCTTCCCGATCTACGTGCTCAGACAGCTGGGCGTGGAGGAAATCGTCGTGACCAACGCCTGCGGCGGCATCAACCCGGACTTCAACCCCGGCGACCTGATGCTCATCACCGACCACATCAACTTTGCGGGCAACAACCCGCTGATCGGCGCCAACGACGAGCGCTTCGGCCCTCGCTTCCCGGACATGACGGAGGTCTACGACCACGCTCTGAACGACCTGGCGCGCCGGGTGGCTGCGTCCCTGTCCATTCCGCTGCGGGAGGGCGTCTACGCCTTCTTCACCGGCCCCTGCTATGAGACCGCGGCGGAGATTCGCGCCTATCACATCCTCGGCGCGGATGCCATCGGCATGTCCACCGTGCCGGAAACCACCGTGGCCAACTACCTGGGCATGCGGGTGCTGGGGATCGCCTGCATCACCAACATGGCCACCGGCATCGCCAGGACGCCCCACTCCCACGAGGAGGTGCTGGCCATCGCCAACGCCTCCAGCAAGCGGTTCTGCCGTCTTCTGGAACAAGTCCTCTCTGAAATGCCTGTAAAAGGCGGTGAACCTGCGTGAAGCAATACGATATTCTCATTATCGGCGCAGGACCGGGCGGTATCTTTTCCGCTTTCGAACTCGTTCACAGAAATCCTTCGCTGCGGGTTGCGGTTTTTGAGACGGGTCAGGTGCTTGAAAAGCGCAGATGTCCCATCGACGGAAAGCACGTGAAAGAGTGCATCCACTGTCCGACATGTTCCATCATGACGGGATTCGGAGGGGCAGGCGCGTTTTCTGATGGCAAGTACAACATCACAACCGGCTTCGGTGGCACGCTGCACGGGTACATTGGCAGGGAAAAGGCCCTGGAGCTGATGCACCAGGTGGATTCGCTGAACGTTCGCTTTGGCGGTGAAAACACCCGACTGTACTCAACGGCGGATGCCTCGTTGTCAACGCTGTGCCTGCAAAACAACCTGCACCTGTTGGATGCTTCCGTGCGGCACCTGGGTACCGACATCAATTACAGGGTACTGACCGCCCTTTTCGATGCGCTGAAGGATCGGGTGGATTTCTATTTCAATTGTCCCGTGGGGGATATTCGCACGACGCCGGACGGCTTTATCATCACCACGCCTGAAGGGGAATTCAGCGGCCGCGCCTGCGTTGCGTCCGTGGGACGCAGCGGCAGCAGCTGGATGGAGCGTGTTTGCAGGACGCTTGGTATACCGACACAATCAAATCGCGTGGACATCGGCGTGCGCGTGGAGCTGCCCGCAGCGGTATTCAGCCACATCACCGATAAGGTGTATGAAAGCAAGATCGTCTATAAGACCGAGAAGTATCAGGATCTGGTGCGAACCTTCTGCATGAATCCACGAGGGGCCGTGGTCAATGAAAATACCAATGGCATCGT
>CAMVBO010000421.1 GCA_947165745.1 uncultured Clostridia bacterium
GCACGAGAGCCCCGGCTGCATGCCCTTCATCGACTGGAACGGCAAGGGCTGGGCGTTGGAGAACGGCGTCTTGACGGTGTGCGTTTCCAGCGCCGAAGGCGCTGGTTTTTTGAAGGCCAGGGGCGTGGACAAGATCCTGGCCGCGAAGCTGAACGACCTGTTCGGCATCCAGGCCACCGCCCGCATCCAGATCACCGGCGACGAGGAAAAGCGCATCCAGGAGATCGCCGAAGCCCGCGCCAGGGAGGCCGAGCTGATCGCCGCCTCCGCCGCCGTCGCCGCGGACGCGCCCAAGCGGAAGGCCGCCCCCAGCGAGGCCCTGTACGGCAAGATGATCCACGACCCGGCCATTCCCATGGGCGAGCTGACCGAGGACGTGGGCCGCTGCACGCTCAAGGGCGAGGTGGTGAGCCTGGACATCAAGGACGCGAAGAACGGCGAGACCAAGATCGTGCTGTTCTCCATGACGGACTACACCGGCTCGGTGAACTGCAAGCTGTTCCTGTCCTCCAGGCGCGGCCGTGAAAACGCCGCCAGCGTCCAGACCCAGGCCGAGGCCCTTTCCGAGGGCTTGAAGCCTGGCAAATGGGCCCGGGTGCGGGGCAAGTACAGCTATGACAGCTTCTCCAGCCAGATGGTGCTGATGGTGGACGACATCGTGCCCGCCGAGCGCCCCGTGCGGGAGGACACCGCGCCGGAAAAGCGGGTAGAGCTGCACCTGCACACCAACTATTCCACCATGGATGCCTGCGCCAGCGCCACCGACCTGATCAAACAGGCCGCCGCCTGGGGCCACAAGGCCATCGCCATCACGGACCACGGCGTGGTCCAGGCCTTCCCGGAGGCCTTTGGCGCGGCCAAGAAAACGGCGTCAAGCTGATTCCCGGCTGCGAGGGCTATCTGATCGACGACGACGCCTCCATCGTGGAAAACGCCGGGGACACAAAGCTGGAGGGCGCGGTGTACGTGGTGCTGGACGTGGAGACCACGGGGTTGAATACCCGCACGGACGAGATCATCGAAATCGGCGCGGTGCGCCTGGAAAACGGCGTGGAGGTGGGCGAGTTTTCAGAGCTGATCGATCCCGGCCGCCCCGTGCCGGAGCGCGTCGTGGAGATCACGGGCATCACCTCCGCCATGCTGCGGGGCAAGCCCACGCTGATGGAGGTCATGCCCCGCTTTGCCGAATTCTGCGAAGGGGCCGTGCTGGTGGCCCACAACGCCAGCTTTGATATGTCCTTCTTCCGCCGCGCCTTCAAGCAGGCGGGGCTGCCCTTCGCCTTCCCCATCGTGGACACGCTGGCCCTGGTGCGCAATCAGTATCCCCAGTTGAAGAGCCACAAACTTGGCAACATGTGCAAGCAGCTGGGCATCAGCCTCTTGAACGCCCACCGCGCCGTGCACGACGCGCGGGCCACTTCGCTGATGCTGGTCAAGGTGCTGAACGAGGTCATTGCCCAGAAGCAGATCACCCAGCTGGGGCAGCTGAACACCTGCTATCCCACCGACGCCAGCAAGCAGAGCTATCACATCATCCTGCTGGCCGCCAGCCAGCAGGGCATGACCAATCTGTATCGCTTGGTGAGCGAGGGCCACCTCAACTACTTCCATCGCCGTCCCCGCATTCCCCGCAGCCTGATCGCCAAATACCGCGAAGGGCTGATCGTGGGCAGCGCCTGCGAGGCGGGCGAGCTGTTCCAGGCGGTGCTGGACGACCGAAACGAGGCGGAGCTCAAGCGCATCGCGTCGTTCTACGACTATCTGGAAATCCAGCCCATCGGCAACAACGCCTTTTTGAAGCGGGACGGCACGGTGGCAGACGACGAGGGACTGCGGGAGCTGAACCGCAAAATCGTGCGTTTGGGCCAGGCCATGGGCAAGCCCGTGTGTGCCACCGGCGACGTGCACTTTTTGAACCCCAGCGACAGCATCTACCGGGCCATACTGCTCACCAAGGAGGGCTACAAGGACGCGGACGAACAGCCGCCGCTGTATTTCCGCACCACGGGCGAGATGCTGGAGGAGTTCAGCTACCTGGGCCGGGACATCGCCCGCCAGGTGGTCGTCGAGAACCCCAACAAGATCGCGGACAGGATCGGCGACGTGCGCATCTTCATCCCCCACCCCGAAGGCAAGGAGACCTTCCAGCCCTACTGGCCGGAGGCCGAGGGCGACCTGCGCAGGCTGGTGAACGACAAGGCCCACGAGCTGTACGGCGATCCGCTGCCGGAGATCGTGCAGAAGCGCATCGACAAGGAGCTGGGCGCCATCATCGGCTACGGCTTCTCCACGCTGTACATGATCGCCGTGAAGCTGGTGGCCAAGAGCCTGTCCGACGGCTATATCGTGGGCAGCCGCGGCTCGGTGGGCTCGTCGCTGGTGGCGTTCCTCTCCGGCATCACGGAGGTGAACGCCCTGCCCCCGCATTATGCCTGCCCGAATTGCAAGTACACGGAATTCAACCCCGACCCCCGCTACACCACCGGCCTGGACCTGCCGCCGAAGGTGTGCCCGGAGTGCGGCGCGCCGATGAACAAGGACGGCTTCAACATCCCCTTCGAGGTGTTCCTGGGCTTCAAGGGCGACAAGGTGCC
>CAMVBO010000422.1 GCA_947165745.1 uncultured Clostridia bacterium
ATGTAGGCGGAGACGTCGCCCGCCTGGGTCTCGATGATGGGCAGCGCCGTCAGCGAGCCGCCGCCGTATTCGGGCGCCACGCGAGCCGCGCGTTCCAGCAGGCGGCTGTGCAGATAGAACACGTCGCCCGGATAGGCCTCGCGTCCCGGCGGGCGGCGGATCAGCAGCGACAGCGCGCGATAGGCCACGGCGTGCTTGGACAGGTCGTCGTAGACGATCAGAACGTCCTTTCCCTGGTCCATGAAGTACTCGCCCATGGCGCAGCCGGAATAGGGCGCGATATACTGCAGCGGTGCCAGCTCCGAAGCCGTGGCGGAGACGATGATGGTATAATCCATCGCGCCGGCGGCGGTCAGGGATTCCACCACCTGCGCCACCGTCGAGCGCTTCTGCCCGATGGCCACGTAGATGCAGATGACGTTTTGCCCCTTCTGGTTGATGATGGTGTCGGTGGCGATGGTGGTCTTGCCGGTCTGGCGGTCGCCGATGATCAGCTCGCGCTGGCCGCGGCCGATGGGGATCATGCTGTCGATGGCCTTGATGCCCGTCTGCAGCGGCACGGAGACGCTCTTGCGCTCGATGATGCCGGGGGCCGGCGACTCAATGCGGCGCTCGCCGGCGGCGGCGATGGGGCCCTTGCCGTCGATGGGCTGGCCCAGCGCGTCCACGACGCGACCGATCAACGCCTCGCCCACGGGCACGGAGACCACCTCGCGGGTGCGCTCCACGGTGTCGCCCTCCTTGATGCCGGAATCGTCGCCCAGCATGACCACGGCCACGGAGTTTTCCTCCAGGTTCAGGGCCATGCCGTAGGCGCCGTTGGAGAAGCGCACCAGCTCGTTGGCCATACAGTTCTCCAGGCCGGAGACGCGGGCGATGCCGTCGCCCACCATCAGCACCGTGCCGACGTCGGTCTGCACGATCTGACTGTCGTAATGCTTGATCTGATCCTTGATGATCTTGGAAATTTCTTCAGGTCTCAGCTGCATCTGCTCGTCCTCTTTTCCTGTCCTACAGTCCACGGGTCAGGTTCACGCGAAGCCTGCCCAGCCTGTCTTGAATGGTGTTGTCATAGCGCCTGCCGTCCATCTCCACGCGAACGCCGCCGATGACCGCCGGGTCCACGGTCTCAATCAGGGAGACCTGCTTGCCGGAGAGCTTTGACAGCTTCACCCGCAGGGCGCTGCGCTCCTCCTCGTTCAAGGGCACGGCGCTGGTCACACTGGCCTCCACGATGCCGTAATCGTCATTGTAGCGCTGATGGAACCAGTCGCAGCACAGCGGAAAAGCCTCGAAGCGCTCCTTCTGGATCAGCAGCTTCATGAAGTTGGTGACATAGGGATGCACGTGGCCGCCGAAGGTGTCGTCCACCACCTTGAGGCGGTTGGAACGCTCCACGGCGCGCGAAGTGAGCAGGCGGATGAAGTCCGGCTCCTGCTTGAGAAGGGCCTGGATGTCATTCAGCTGCTCGTGCAGCATCGGGCGAAGCTCCTCGTCCCTGGCCAACTCGTACAGGCCCTCGCCGTATTCCCTCGCCAGGTTCGTCACGACGCTTCACCTGCGCTTTTGATGAATTCTTCCACCAGCTCGCGATGGTCGTCCGGGTTGATTTCCCGCTCCACCATGCGCCCCGCGATATCCGCAGCCATGCCGGAGATTTCGCCCATCAGCTCGGAATAGGCCTTGCGCTTCTCCTGCTCGATCTCGCTCTCAGCCTTTTGCTTCAGGTGGGTGGCCTCGCTGCGGGCCTCCTCCACGATGGCGTCGCCACGGCGCTGGGCGGTGTCCACGGCGTTCCGGACCAGGCGGTCCGCCTCGTCGCGGGCATTGGACATGCGCTCGGTGTACTCCTGCTTCATCTGGGCCGCGTCCTCGCGGTCCTTGTCGGCGGCGCTGTAGATGCCGTCGATCTCCGCCTGGCGCTTGTCCAGCACGGCCATGACGCGCTTCCACAGGAACTTCTTGATCAGCGCGCACAGAATCAGCAGGTTGCAGATCTGGAAGATGATCGTCCAGGGCGTGATAGAGATAAACTCCTGTACCTTATCCACGGTTTTCCCTCCTGGAAATAATGGTGTCTACGATACGCTTTGGAGCTTACAGCTTGCCGATGAAGGGATTGGCGAACATCAGAAGCAGGGCGACGATGAAGCCGTAGATACCGGTGGTCTCGGCGACGGCGCAGCCCAGCAGCATGGTGGACTGAACGGTGCCCTTGCACTCCGGCTGGCGGCCGATGGCTTCGCAGGCCTTGCCGACGGCGTAACCTTCACCGATACCAGGGCCGATACCGGCGATCATGGCCAGGCCGGCGCCGATGGCGGAAGAACCCATGACGATTGCTTTGGTCCACAGTTGCTCATTCATTGTAATATCCTCCCAAGATCATGATTGTTGGTGTTATGATCAACCCTCCGCCGCCGAGCCGATGTACATCATCGTCAGCATGCAGAAGATGAACGCCTGGAGACAGCTGGAGAAAATGTCGAAGTAGATGGAGAATATGGCCGGGATGCCCACCTGGAACAGCGGGATCATGGCCAGGGTATCCCCCAACACGCCGGGGATCAGATGGAAGATCGCCGCGGACAGG
>CAMVBO010000423.1 GCA_947165745.1 uncultured Clostridia bacterium
CCCGACGGCCGGGAAAAGGGCACGTTCCTGTCCGCCACGCTGCTGGTGCTGGGCGAAGGCGTGACCGTTGAAAACCTGACCGTGCGCAACGATGCCGGGGATGGGCGCGAGGTGGGCCAGGCCGTGGCGGTCTATGCCGCCGGCGACCGGGGCGCGTGGAAAAACTGCCGCTTCATCGCTCATCAGGACACGCTGTTCTGCGGCCCGGTGATGCAAAAGGTGCTGGATGAGGTCGTCCCCCGGATCACGGAGGGCGTGGAATGCGTGCCCTCCGTGGGCGACTGTCCGCCCACCCGCGCGCGACAGTACTTTGAAAACTGCTTTATCCAGGGCGATGTGGACTTCATCTTCGGGCCCTATCGCTGCTGGTTCGAGGGCTGCACGCTGCACATGAACGCGCGGGGCGGCTGGTACACCGCCGCCAATACCCCCGAAGATCAGCCCTGGGGCCTGGTATTCCACCGCTGTCGTCTGACGGGCGAATGTGAAGCGGGCGCAGGCAAGCTGGGACGGCCCTGGCGCGCATACGCCCGCACGCTGTTCCTGGCCTGCGACATGGACGAGCACGTCAGCCCCGCCGGGTTTGAGGACTGGCAGAACTGGGACGGCGTGCGCGCGGTCACGGAGCGCTGCGGCGAGTGGGGCACCACTGGCGTTCGCGGCGACCTGTCCACCCGCCACCCCGGGGCTCGCCGCCTGACCGACGGGGAAGCCGCGGGCATCACCCCGGAGATCGTCCTGGAGGGTTGGAGGCCGAAATGACCCTATGACAAATGAACGCAGGAGCGCTGAACGCTCCTGCGTTTTGTATGGCTCTTCTCTATTTGAACCAGCCCTTGGGCAGGTACTTTCTCTGGTTCTCCAGCATATCGTCAAACAGCTTCCGGCCATCCTCCATGCGCACGCCGCTCAACTGCGGGTCGTTCATAAAGGTGTTGAAGCCCAGGTTTCTGTCGCAGGTCAGCGCGGCCCGCAGCGCGTTCTCCTGGTTGTGAACGTGCCGCGCCACCAGGGGCAGCAGCCCGCCCGGCAGCGCTCCCGCGAACACCGGCTCAATGCGGTTGAGGCCGAACAGGGCGTTGGTCTCCACCACACTGCCCAGAGGCAGGTTTGGAATCTGGCCCCGGTTCGGGATGTTCACATTGGACACCATGTCGCCCAGGCCCAGCAGCGCCTTGAGCAGCAGGTGGCCCTCCTCGCCGGAGGGCTTCAATGCCAGTGCCTCCTCCCCTGAGATCAGCGCGTCGGACCGGCGCAGCCTGTCCCCCAGGTCCTTCACCCGCCAGTCCACCGTGGTTAGCTGGAACTTCCACTGCCGCACGGTTTCCGGGTCCCGCGTATACCAGGGCGCGGTGAACTCCGCCAGGTGCCGGTCGCCGGCGGCGGCGATGGCCCCATAGCGCCGGAACAGGTCGAACTTCACCCGATGGGCGCAGGCAAAGTGGTTATTCATCCAGTTGTCGTCCCCGCCGTCGTCGAAGCCCGCTTCATGGTACTTATCCGCAAACCGGGCATACAGCGGCATCAGGTCGACATCCCGCCAACTGGCCCGGGTCAGCCAGGTGAAGTGGTTGATGCCGGTCACGGTGGTGTACAGCTGCCGCCGCGTCACGCCGGGAACGCCGTACTCTTTTTCCAGCATATCACACAATAGCTTTTGCGTCCCGAACACCTCATGGCAGCAGCCGAAGGCCTTGACGCCGGGAAACACGTGGTAGAGCGTGCGCACGCACAGGCTCATGGGGTTGGTGTAGTTGATGACCCAGGCGTCCGGGGCATGATCGCGAATGGCCTCGCCGATCTCCACGAACATGGGAATGGTGCGCATGGCCCGCATGAAGCCGCCCGCGCCGACGGTGTCGCCCACGGGCTGCCACACCCCCAGACGCTCGGGCAGATGCACGTCCGAGCGCATCTCCTCAAAGGTGCCGGGCAGGATGGAGATCACCACGAAATCCGCGCCGGTCAGCGCCTCGGCGAGCGTGCCGCTCACCTCATAGTGCCAGCGGGACAGCGCGTCCGGGTGGGCGCTGATGCGATTGCCGATGATCTCGTTGCGCCGCGCTGCCTCCCGGTCGATGTCGTACAGGCGCACGGTGCCGCACATGTCCGCGTCCATGGCCAGATCCATCATCAGCCCCCAGGCCCAGCCCCTGGATCCGCCGCCAATATAGGCCACGGTCAGCTCCCGGGCCCGCCCGCTTGATATGCTCATGGGAAACCCTCCTCACAGGATGGTCGATGCCGTTCAATCGCCGTCCGACCCGTATACCTCCCACTGGATCAGCGCCGGGAAGGCGGAGGGATCGTCGCTCTTGATCATGTTTTGAAGCCGCAGCCAGCGCGCGTGGTGTTCGCCCAATTTGATCAACTGTCGATCGCCGGTCTTTTCAAGGGGAAAGTCCACGACGCTTCCGTCGCTCAACGCCACCTGTCCCCGAACCCACCATGCGTCGTGGGGAAAGTCCGCGCGCAGGGTCAGCGCCATGGCGTCAACGCGCGCCTCGCGTCCCAGGTCCAGCAGACACCAGGCGTCCTCCCGGGCGCCGATGCCCCAGCTCTGAAAGGGCCATTCGCCGTGGAAGGTGTTG
>CAMVBO010000424.1 GCA_947165745.1 uncultured Clostridia bacterium
GGCGATGGTCGTGGTCACATAGGAGAAAAGCTCCGGCTACTTTAGGCACCAGGCGGCGATGGCGTCGGCGTTTGCCTGCACGTCCTGTACCAGCGTGCGCAGGGGCTCCGCCTGAATGTACGGGGCCAGGGTCTCGAAGGTCCGCAGCAGCGGCTCGGGGCAGCGGGCGGGGAAGGGTCTGTCGGCAATGGCGGTGATGGCCCGTGCCAGATGCTCCAGGGAGCTTCCGCCCCAGGGGCGGCTGGAATGCCCGCCGATGCTCTCCACGCTGAGCTCCAGGTCCGCATAGCCCTTTTCCATCAGGTCGATGAGCGTCACCGGCACGCCGGGCGCGCCGAACACGGTCCCGTCCTCGATAAGCCCGCCGCCCTCGTCGAGGACAAAGGCAAGGCGCACCCCGCGCCCGCGGAGGGTCTCGGCGATGCCGAGGACCCCGAGATTCAGCGTCTCCTCGTCGTCGCCGAAGGCGAGATAGGCGGTGCGCTGAAAGCGCGCGCCGCTTTGCAGCAGGGTCTCCGCCGCCTCCAGGATGCCGAACACCATCTGCTTGATGTCCAGCGTCCCGCGCCCCCAGATGCTGTCCTCGGCAATGTCGCCGGAGAAGGCGCCGTGGGTCCAGTTGTCCTCTGTCCCGCGCACCACCGGCACCACATCCTGGTGGGACATGTACAGCGACGGCGGCAGAGAGGGATCCGAGCCGGGGATCGTGATGAGCACCGCGTGGCCGATCAGCTCAAAGCTGCCCGCCGCCATCACGGCGGGATAGGAGGCGCATATGAGGGCCTAAAGCTTTTCAAATTCTTCAAAGTCGTTGATGCAGGGGTTGTTCACCGTCCGGCAGCGCACGGCCTCGGAAAGCCGTCTGACCGCGCCCTCGGCGTCAAGACAAGGGTAGCGTTCCTCACCGGCAAAGAAATCGTATACACTGTTCATGCTCACTTGTCCTCCAGATAGCGGCTCAGGAATGCCCGGGTGCGTTCGTTCTTCGGATTGGCAAAGAGCTCCGCGGGGCTGCCCTGCTCGAGGATCACGCCTTGGTCCATGAACACCACCCGGTCGCTCACCTCGCGGGCGAGGGCCATCTCGTGGGGCACGCCCCCCATGGTCATGCCCGCCGCGGCGAGCGCACGCGGCATCTCCAGCACCTCGCCCACCATCTCGGGGTCAAGGGCGGAGGTGGGCTCGTCAAAGAGCATAATCTCCGGCTCCATGCACAAAGCCCGCGCTATGGCCACGCGCTGCTTCTGCCCGCCGGAGAGTCGGGTCGCGTCGGCGTAGATGAAGTCCTTGAGGCCCACCGCCGTGAGGTGCTTTTTGGCGGTCTCCTCCGCCTGCGCCCGCGGGATCTTTTTGACCGACATGGGCGCGAGCGTGCAGTTATCCAGCACGTTCTTGTTGTTGAAAAGGTTGAAGCTCTGGAACACCATGCCGATGTTCTGACGCAGGGCGTTTAAGTCCACGCGCAGGTCCATGAGATCCTTCCCGTCAAACCAGATATGCCCCGCGTCCGCCTCCTCGAGAAGGTTGACGCAGCGCAGGAGCGTGGATTTTCCGGAGCCGGAGGCGCTGATGATGGTCACCACTTCGCCGCGATGTACCTCCATGTCGATCCCCTTGAGGACCCGGAGCTCACCGAAGGACTTCTCGAGCCCTTCAATACGCAGTACGGTATCGCTCATCTTCTCGCCTCCTTCAGTTCGAGCTGGGGATGCCGCGCACCGGCATGTCCAGCTTCCTGCCCAGCCACTTCAAAAGCTGCGACGAAAGCCAGGTCAGAACCAGGTACAAAAGCGCCGCCACGCAGTAGATCTCCAGCGACCTGAAGTAGATGCCGCTGACGGACTTTGTCGCATACATGAGGTCCATCACGCCGATGACCGACAGGACCGACGAGTCCTTGATGTTGATGATGAACTCGTTGCCGATGGCGGGGATGGAGTTCTTCACCGCCTGGGGGAACACGACCTTGAGCATGGTCTGCCAGTTGGTCATGCCGAGGCTGCGCGCAGCCTCCGTCTGGCCCCTGTCGATGGCGAGGATGCCGCCGCGCAGCACCTCCGTGAGGTAGGCCGTGGAGTTGAGTGCCACGGTGCACAGGCCCGAGATGAAGAAGCTCCAGACGTGGTTGATCTCCGTCACGGTCATGCCCGTGCGCTTGAACATATTAAAGCCGAAGTAATAGAAGATCAGCGCCTGAACCATCATGGGGGTACCGCGGATAATGAACACGTAGAGCTTTGCAAAGCTGCATGCCGCCCATTTGAGCGCCTTGACCGCGTCCCTGTCCCGCTTGTTCGGCTCCTGAATGCGCAGGAACACCAGCAATATCGCCAGCACGAAGGCGATGCCCGTGCCCAGCAGCGCGATGCGCACCGTGGTCCACACGCCCTTGAGGAGGATGTCCTTGCCCTTGATGCTCATGTAGACTATGGAATCCCAGAAGCCCTGGGGGTTTTTATCCAGCGTGGAGCACACGCGCACGGTCTCGGCAAAGCGGATGCCGAACCAGACCAGCAGCGCAAGGCCGATGACACACGCCGCGATCTTCAGCATGCGCACGCGATTGTTCGTTGTCTTTTCGTTCAT
>CAMVBO010000425.1 GCA_947165745.1 uncultured Clostridia bacterium
CAGATGTCCAGCATCTCCGCCGGAATCTGCAAAATCTCGGGATTCACGAAAGCCGTGGCGGTCTCCAGCGCCACCAGCAGGCTGATGGCACGGGCCTCCATCTCCTGATAATCCGGATTGCCATTGTCGCCGGACTTGCACAGGAAGGCGTAATCATACACCTTCTCCGCCAGCTGCTGGGCATGGGTAATGCGATCCAGGCCCGCCGCCAGGTGCTCGGCGGAATAGACCAGCGTGCCGGGAATGTCCGACAGCGCCTTGACGGCCTTGTCCGCCTCATCATAGGCGTCGCGCCATTCGCTCGCGTCTTTGAAAATAGGCGTCAGGTCCCACATAAATTCGGGATTCATGTCCTTCCTGGGTTTCGCGTTCATCGCGTTCTCCATCCTTCCATTCGCTTTACGCTGAATAGTATAGCCCCGTCCGCCGGCTTTATCAAGGTAGGAACGGTGTGTTTTCTCAACCGTTAGGATTAACGATGTGTAAAACATCAACGGGGGCGGCGCTCCGCCGCCCCCATGCCTGACCGAGAGGATTCTCAATACTTTTTCAAAGTAAAGGTGAACTCCGCGCCCTTGCCGGGCTCGCTCCTGACGGAAATATCGCCGCCCATCAGCCGCGTGACCAGCTTGGCGATGGACAGGCCCAGGCCCGTGCCGGTGGTACGCATGCGGGAGCGGTCCGCCTTGTAGAAGCGCTGCCAGATCATGTTCAGATCCTTGGGTTCAATGCCGCAGCCCGTGTCCCGCACGCCGGCGGCGATGTGGGTGCCCTCGTCCCGGGCGAACACGGTGACGGTGCCGCCGCTGGGCGTAAAGCTCAAGGCGTTGTCCAGCAGTATGACCAGCACCTGCATGATGCGATCCTCGTTGCCCAGGCATGCCAGCCGCGAGCCGTCCGTCTCCACGCGCAATTCAACGCCAGCCTCGTCCGCGATGCCCTTCATGCTCCGCGCCGCAGCTTCCAATATGCCGGGAAGTTCCATGGGTTCCAGCTCCACCTGGATGCGCCCATCCTGCAGGCGGGACATATCCAGCATGTCGCCCACCAGCTTTTCCAGGCGGATGGTCTCCTTCAGGATGATGCGATAGCTCTCCTGCCGCTCCTCCTCAGTGTCCATGCAGCCGTCGATCAGCGGCTCCACCATGCCCCGGATGCCGGTCAGCGGCGTGCGCAGCTCGTGGGAGATGTTGGCCACGTAGTCCCGCCGCAGCTGCTCCATGCGCTGGGCCTCGGACACATCCCGCAGCAGGCAGACCGTGCCCAGGATGTCTTCGCCGTCCTTCAGCGCCGTGGCGACGGCGTGGATGGCGCGCTGGGAAGCGTTCTCCCAGTCCAATTCCTCATTTTCGCCCGTCTGCATACAGCGTTCCAGCAGCGCCTTCAGCGGGTCAAACAGCACGTCCTCGTTCCTGTCGCCCAGAAATTCGGCGGCGTTGTCCAGCTCCACCAGTTCCAGGAAGGCCTCGTTCGCGTGGACCACCGTCCAGTCGGTGTCCACGGCGATCAGTCCCTCGCCGATGCCGGAGATGACCAGTTCCAGCTTGTCGCGCTCCTTGCGCAGGTTCTTGATGACATCCATCAACCGCCCGGACATGCTGTTCAGTGCGTGGCCCAGTTCGCCGATCTCGTCGTCGGGCAGCGCCGGGATGCGCTCGGCATAGACCCCGTCCTCCATGCGCTTGGCCGCGCGGGTGATGCGCTGGATGGGCTTGACCAGCATGTGCGTCTGCTGCATGGCCAGCAATACCGCCAGCAGCACCGATATGCCCACCACCACCAGCAGCATCAGCCGAAGCATGCGCGACAGGCTGCGCAGGCTTTCGATGGGCTGGGCCAGGATTACGCCGCCGTGCACCGCGCCGGAATCGTCCACGATAGGCGCGCCGGCGAAGATGACCACCTCCTGGGCGAACTCAAAGCGCCGCATGGCGGACACCTTTTCCCCGTTCAGCACGCGCTCGGCAAACTCCCTGTCGATGGCGTCGGCCACCTCCACCCACTGGAACTCGTTTTGATCCTCCGGGTGCGTCTCGCCCTCCGCCGGTTCGGGATACTCCTGGCTCATCAGTATGATCTCGTTGTCCTCGGCCAGATAGAACACCTTGGCGTTGGTCAGCTCCTCAAAGGTGCGCACGGTGCGCCTTCTGGGCAGTATACCCCCATCCGGCGACGCCTGGCTGCCCTCCGCGATGCGCGCGGCCTTCTCCACCAGGTCGCTGACGCGGGTCTGGCGGATGTACTGATAGGACAGCGTATAGCTGATGATGCTGGCCAGCGCGATGACCACCACCGCCAGGGTGACGTGGCTTAAAAGTGTCTTCGCGCCGATGCTGAGCGATTTTCTGTGCTTTTTCATGTTGCCGCGCTACTGCCGCGCTCCGCCTTCCACTTCAAATCGATAGCCGATGCCCCAGACCGTCTTGATGTCCCAGTCGTTGTTGTCGTTGCACAGCTTGGCGCGAATGCGCTTGATGTGGCTGTCCACCGCGCGGGTGTCGCCCAGGAAGTCGTAGCCCCAGATGCTCTGCAGCAGGTGCTCCCGGCTGAACACCATGCCCGGGTTGCTGGCCAGCGTCCA
>CAMVBO010000426.1 GCA_947165745.1 uncultured Clostridia bacterium
TTGTTCAGTCCGATGTGATATACTGTTATCACAT
Source organism: uncultured Clostridia bacterium (assembly GCA_947165745.1). The sequence goes on from CAMVBO010000426.1 coordinate 35, forward strand.
ACAAACGGCAGGAGGATACCCATGCCCATGAATATCGACCGCCAGCTTCGGGAGCGCATGGCCCACGACACCGCGGTTTTTCCCATCAGCTTTTTCGAGGATGAATTTCTTGCGCTGCCCACCCGCTCCATACCGCTGCACTGGCATCCGGAGTTTGAATTCGTCACGGCGTCCAGCGGCGTATTGGAGGTACAGGTCGGCCAGGCCCTGCAACGGCTGGAGGCGGGCGACAGCCTGCTGATCAACGGCAACGTGCTGCACGCCATGCGGCAGATCGAGGGCGAGCGGCCCGACGCCATGCCGAATATCGTTTTTTCGGGAACGCTCATCGCGCCGGAGGGCAGCGCCATCCATGAGAGGTATATTCGTCCCATTGCCGCGAGCGATGATCTGCCCTTTATTCTGCTCAAATGCGGCGCGGGATGGCATGACGCGGTCAACGACGCTCTGGCGGAGGTTTATCGGCAATTGCGCGACGCCGGGGCCTGCCACGAGATGGCGGTGCAGCGACAGCTCAGCGGCATATTTGAAGCGATCTTTCGGCATTTGGAGGAGCTGCCAAGAACCGGCGCTACGCGGGTGCAGCTTGCCGTTCAGGTTCGGCTCCAGCAGATGCTTGCCTTTATTCGCGCGCATTATGCCGAGAACATCACGCTCGCCGACATCGCCGCCGCGGCCAGCGTCAGCAGGAGCGAGGCAAACCGCTGCTTCAACGCCTATATGAATTGCACGCCCATTGACGCGCTGATCCAGTACCGCCTGGAGACGGCGCGGAGGCTGCTGAGCGATTCCACGCGCACAATACGTGAGATCAGCGAAGCCTGCGGCTTCAATTCCGAGAGCTATTTCAGCCGCCGCTATCGGCGCGTCTATGGCTGCGCGCCCGGACAGGGCAGGAACTGAGCTTTTCGCGATTGGGAATATCGTTCAATGAAACGGCAACTATGTGCATTGTTTTTGGATAACAATGATAATATAATACCTTCCGAGGCGAACGCTTGCAGTACAAGACCGCCAAGGGAGGTATTTTCATGAGGATCGACGGCACTGAAAAAAGAGAAGGACACACTGCAAATCGGGAGGGACTGAATATGACGTTTTACAGCATTCCCAATACGCGCCGTTTTCTGGAGAGGGTGCGGACCTGCAGCGGCGAAGTGCGCTATCTGGATCGCGACGGCAGGGCCCTGGATCTCAAGGCCGCGGCCGTGGCGCTGACGGATACCGGCCTGGAACGCTTCGTGGGGCCGATCGACAAAATCGAGGTGCTCACCCAGCGGGCGGAGGACGCTGTCCGTCTCATCCGCTTCATGGCGGAGATGACCGTTCCCGCATCCTGGCGGCAGGGTGGCGCGGAGGGTGAGAAAAGAGGATGAAGAACTATCAAAGAACCCTGCGGGCCTGCTATCTGGGGTTCATTACACAGGCCATCGCAGCAAATTTCGCGCCGCTGCTGTTTCTCAGGTTCCATACCGATTACGACATCCCCCTGGGCCGGATCGCCCTGATTTCCACGACGTTCTACTTTACCCAGCTGGTGGTGGACGTGTTCTGCGCCAGATTTGTGGACGCCATCGGCTACAGAAGGAGCGTGGTCGCTTCCGAGGTCGTCTCCGCGCTGGGACTGATCGGCCTGGCCTTCGTGCCGGATCTGTGTCCGGACCCCTTTGCGGGCATCATCGTCTGCGCCATGCTTTACGCTGTCGGCAGCGGCCTGATTGAGGTACTGGTCAGTCCCATCGTGGAAGCGTGCCCCTTCGACCACAAGGAGGCGGTCATGAGCCTGCTGCACTCCTTCTATTGCTGGGGCTCCGTGGGCGTCATCCTGCTGTCCTCGCTGTTCTTCACGGCGTTTGGCATCGGCTCCTGGCGGATAATGGCCTGCCTGTGGGCGCTGATTCCGCTCTACAACATCTATAACTTCGCCACCTGCCCCATCGAGAGACTGACGGAGGATGGCGAAGGCATGACCATCGGGCAGCTGCTGAGAACGCCGCTGTTCTGGCTGGCCATCCTGCTGATGGTCTGCGCCGGGGCGTCGGAGATGGGCATGGCCCAATGGGCCTCCGCCTACGCCGAAGCGGCGCTCGGCTTCCCCAAGGCGTTGGGCGATCTGGCGGGTCCCTGCCTGTTCGCGGCGGCCATGGGCGTCAGCCGGGTCATCTATGGCAAATTCGGCGCGAGGATCGACCTGACGCGCTACATGATCGGTTCCGGACTGCTGTGCCTGTGCTGCTATTTGCTGGCTTCCCTGGCCAGGAATCCCGCGCTGGGGCTGATCGGCTGCGTGCTGTGCGGCTTTTCCGTGGGCATCATGTGGCCGGGAACCATCAGCGTCATATCGCCGCGCCTGCCCCGGGGCGGGACCGCGCTTTTCGCGCTGCTGGCCATGGCCGGAGACCTGGGCGGCGCGATCGCTCCCAGCCTGGTGGGCGCGGTAAGCCAGCGGGCTGGCGACAATCTGCAAGCCGGCATGCTGGCGGGCGGAGTGTTCCCGTTGGTGCTGATCGTTTCCCTCGTTTTGCTGACCAACAGCGCTGTCA
>CAMVBO010000427.1 GCA_947165745.1 uncultured Clostridia bacterium
TGGACTGGAGCTTCGCGGCCGGGGACGGCTATTCCGAGCTGAACCAGTACGAGGGCCTGGCGGACATGGTGATCGACTTCTCCAACCACGCCGCCACCCAGGCCGTCGCGGAGTACTGCGTGGAGCACCGGCTCCCTGTGGTGATCGGCACCACCGGCCAGACCGAGGAGGAGCTGGCGCGGATCGAGGCGGCGGCGAAGGAGGTGCCGGTGTTCCTGTCGGGGAACATGTCCCTGGGCGTGGCGGTGCTGGCGGATCTGGCGAAGAAGGCCGCGGCGATGTTCCCCAACGCCGACATCGAGATCGTGGAGCGCCACCACAACCAGAAGCTGGACGTGCCCAGCGGCACGGCGCTGCTGCTGGCCCGGCGCATCCAGGAGGTCCGCCCCCAGGCGGAGCTGGTCATCGGCCGCCACGAGAACGGCAAGCGCACCGCCACGGAAATCGGCATCCATTCGCTGCGCTACGGCAACGAGGTGGGCACCCATGAGATCGTCATTTCCACCGGCAGCGAGACCCTGACGCTGAAGCACGAGGCCGAGAGCCGCGCGCTGTTCGCCGGCGGCGCGCTGGCGGCGGCGGAGTACCTGCTGGGCAAGCCTGCCGGACTTTACGACATGAAGAACATCGTGGAATAGGAGAAGTTTGCATGAACGCGCAGGAGCTGATCAACTACATCGCCACCGCCCCGAAAAAGACGCCGGTGAAGCTGTATGTGAAGGAGAGCGCCCCCATCGACTATGGCGGGGCAAAGGTGTTTGGCGCGGGGGACAAGGTGGTGTTCGGGGACTGGAGCGAGCTTTCCCCGATCCTCGAGGCCAATAAGGACAAGATCGAGGACATCGTCATCGAGAACGACCGGCGCAACAGCGCGGTGCCGCTGCTGGACATGAAGGGCATTCAGGCCCGCATCGAGCCCGGCGCGCTGATCCGCGACAACGTGACCATCGGCAAAAACGCTGTGATTATGATGGGCGCGGTGATCAATATCGGCGCGATCATCGGCGAAGGCACCATGATCGACATGGGCGCAGTACTGGGCGGCCGGGCCACCGTGGGCAGGAACTGCCACGTGGGCGCCGGCGCGGTGCTGGCCGGGGTCATTGAGCCCGCCTCCGCCAAGCCCGTCATCGTGGAGGACGGCGTGCTGATCGGCGCGAACGCCGTGGTGATCGAGGGCGTGCACATCGGCGAAAACGCCGTGGTGGCCGCGGGCGCCGTGGTCATCGAGGACGTGCCCGCCGGGATGGTCGTCGCCGGCTGCCCTGCCCGGGTCATCAAGGCCAAGGATGAGGGCACCACCCAGAAGACCGCCCTGGAGGCGGCGCTGAGGAATCTGTGAGACGGCGGGACAGATGACAGAGGCGATAGGAGTGCCAAAAGCCTTCTCCTCTGGGGAAGGCTTTTGGCTGATTTCCTGTCCAGGATTTGCGGAGGATTGCAATGACCGATTATCTCAACCAGGCCAGCGCCATCGCGGAGCGTCTCGCCGGCCTTCGCCACGCCTTTCACCGCTGCCCGGAGCTGGGCAACCGGGAATTTAAGACGGCGGAGCGGATCGAGGGCGAGCTGGCCGCGCTGGGCATTCCCGCCCGGCGGCTGCTGGACACGGCGGTGGTGGGCACGCTGACGGGCGGCCTGCCGGGCAGGACCGTGGCGCTGCGCGCGGACATGGACGCCCTGCCGCTGACGGAGGCCACCGGAGCGGATTTCGCGTCGGAAACCCCCGGCGCGATGCATGCCTGCGGCCACGATGTCCACATGACCGCCGCCCTGGGCGCGGCGCGGCTGCTGGCGGCGCGGCGGGACACCCTGCCCGGCACGGTGGTGTTCCTGTTCCAGCCCGACGAGGAGGGCCGGGGCGGGGCCCAGCGGATGATCGAGGCCGGGGTGCTGGAGGGCGTGGACGCGGTGTTCGGCGCGCACGTCTCCCCGGAGCTGCCCCTGGGCGAGGTGGGCGTGCGCAGCGGCAAGTTTTACGCCGCCTCGGACACGTTCAGGATCGTCGTCCACGGCAAGAGCGCCCATGGCGCCGAGCGTGAAAAGGGCGTGGACGCCCTGGGCGCGGCGGCGGACCTGACCACGCGGCTGATCGCGCTGCCGAAGGCGCTGGCCCCCGGCGAGACGGGGGTTTTGACGGTGGGCACGCTCCACGCCGGCACGGCGGAGAACGCCCTGGCGGACCGGGCGGAGCTGTCCGGCATTATTCGCACCCTGGGGCCGGATGCGCGCGCGGCGCTCAAACGGCGCTTCCGGGAGGTCGTGGACGCGGCGCTGGACGATTGGGGCGCGACGGCGGAAGTGGAACTGCGGGCGAGCTATCCCGGCGTGGTGAACGACGAGGGCATGACGGCCCTGGCCGAGCGCGCCGCCCGGAACCTGCTGGGCGACGGGCGCGTTCACGCCATTGCGCGGCCCACCATGACCACCGAGGACTTCGGCTATTTCCTGATGGAGCGACCCGGCAGCTTTTACCACATCGGCGCGGGCTGCGAAAAGCCGCTGCACAACACCTCATTCCTGCCGGACGATCGCGCCGCCGTGATCGCCGCCGCCGTGCACTGCGCGGTGATCGA
>CAMVBO010000428.1 GCA_947165745.1 uncultured Clostridia bacterium
GCGCACCATGCGCCCCATCGCGCCGCGGCCCGGGGCCAGGAAATTCCTGGACGAGCTGCGCGAGCGCACCCAGGCGGTGATCCTGTCCGACACCTTCACCCAGTTCGCCAGGCCCCTGATGGAAAAGCTGAGCTGGCCTACGCTGATGTGCAACGCGCTGGAGGTGGCCCAGGACGGGGAGATCACCGGGTACAGGATCCGTACCGCCCAGTCCAAGCTGTCCACCGTCAAGGCGCTGCAGTCCGTGGGCTTTGATACCATCGCCTGCGGCGACAGCTACAACGACCTGGGCATGATCCGCGCCAGCAAGGCCGGGTTCCTGTTCCGCTCCACGGAGAAGATCATCGCCGACAACCCGGATTTGCGGGCCTTCGAGGCGTTCGACGATCTGCGGGACGCCATATTCGAGGCGCTGTAAAAAGAAAAAGGGCGGTCTCAACACAAGTATTGAGACTGCCCTTTTTCTTTGCGCACAAACGCGCAGGGCTGGACGACGGGAAGGCGTCTGTTCCCCCCGTCGCTACATCACCGGCGCGAACACCTTTAAGAGCCATCCGGCCACGCGATAGGACAGGGGGATGTTTTTCAGATCCTCGGCGGTGATCTCCTGGCACTTCCCGAGCGTCTCCTGGAAGTCCCTTTCCACGTCCGCCACGGCGGGCATGTTCCGCAGGTAGGCGGCGCATTCAAAGTGCAGGTACAGGCTCCTGTAATCCAGGTTGATGGTGCCCACCACGGCCTTGCAGTCGTCGCTGGAGAAGGTCTTGGCGTGGACGAAACCGGGGGTGTATTCGTATATGCGCACGCCCGCCTCCATCAGCTCCCGGTAGTGGGTCTTGGCCAGGGCGAAGGCGTATTTCTTGTCGGGGATGTGGGGCAGTATGATGGACACGTCCACGCCCCGCTTGGCGGCGAAGGTGAGGGCGGTGAGCATCTCGTTGTCCAGGATCAGGTAGGGCGTCATAATGTGCACATAGCGCTGGGCGCGGTTCAGGATGTCCATGTACACCATCTCGCCCGTCTTTTCGGCGTCCAGGGGACTGTCGCCGTAGGGCAGCACCCAGCCTGGGGCAGGCACCCTGTCTGGGGCAGGCACCCTGTCTGGGGCAGGCACCCTGTCCGGGGCGGGCGCTATGCCCGGGACGTCCAGATAGCGGGCGAAGTCGTCGCCGGTCTCGTTCACGTTCCACATCTGCAAAAACATCAGCGTGAACGAGCGCACCGCCTCGCCCGTAAGCCTTATGGACACGTCCTTCCAGTGGCCGAAGCGGCTGCCGATGTTGATGTATTCGTCCGCCAGGTTCACGCCGCCGGTGTAGGCCACCCTGCCGTCGATCACCAGGATCTTGCGGTGGTCCCGGTTGTTGTAGTGGGTGGAGATCATCGGCCTGATGGGCGCGAACATCTTGCAGGGGATGCCCAGCTTTTTCAGCATCTCCGGGTAGCGATAGGGCAGGCGGAATATGGCGCAGGTGCCGTCGTACATCACGCGCACCTCCACGCCCTGCTTCTGCTTTTCCTCCAATATCTTCAGCACCCGGCCCCACATCACGCCCTCTTCGATGATGAAGAACTCCAGAAAGATGAAGTCCCTGGCGGCGCGCAGGTCTTCCAGCATGGCGTCCATGGACGCTTCGCCGCTGGACAGGTAGTCCACCTTCGTGTTCCCGTACACGGGATACCGGCCGCCGCGCTCCCAGGCGTAGCGGGCCAGGCCGGGCAGCTCCTCCGCGGCCTCGGCGGCGCCTTCGGGCATGGGCATTTCCTCCGGCAGGAAGGCGGAGGTCTCCTTCATCAGCGCGCTCAGCCGCCGGTTCAGCACCCGGTGGCCGATGTCCGATTCCACGAACACGTAAAGCGCCACGCCCAGCGCCGGCGCCAGCACCACCAGCAGGATCCAGGTGATCTTGGTGGTGGGTTCGGAGGGCTTGTTCACCAGGTGGAGGATCAGCCCGCCGTAGAGCACCAGCACGAACGCATAGTAATAGGGCATCCAGTTGCTCAGCGTGCTGAAAAGGCCGGCCAGCAGCGCAATCTGCGCCGCCAGCGTCAGCACCACCAGCATCGTGCGCCCGAATACCACGTTCAGTATGCCGCGCTTGCCCTTTTGCAGCAGCCGCCGCTCGTCGGTCTCCTGGCCGCTGCGCGTGCGGATTTTCTCCTTCTCCTGACCCATATCGCCCTCGAAAACGGTTTAAATAAACTAATATATCTGTATAGTATACTATAGTACATTTTGGCGGAAAATGCAAGGCGCGGCCGGCAAAAGAAGGGGCTGTCTCAAAATGAGACAGCCCCAATTCATTTTGTGGCAGACCCGGACTTTTCACAAACCGCTATTCGCTGATTCCCCCCAGCAGCTTGTACAGCAGCTGATACAGCGTGCCGGCCTCCTGTGGCGTGATGGCCATGCAGCGGCCCACCTGCTCCGGGATGTCCACGGCCCGCGCCCGCAGGGCGCGTCCGGCTTCGGTGATGGTGACCACCAGGTTGCGCTCGTCCTCGGGGGAGCGCCTGCGCGTGACCAGCCCCTTCTCCTCCAGCTTCTTGATCACCGGGGTGAGGGTGCCGGAAT
>CAMVBO010000429.1 GCA_947165745.1 uncultured Clostridia bacterium
ATGGTCAGCACCGCGTAGGTATAGGCGCCCACCAGCATGAAGCCCGCCTGGCCCAGGGAAAAGAGCCCCGTAAAGCCGTTCAGCAGGTTCATGGACACCGCGATCAGGGCATAGACCGCGCCCTTCTGCAGCACGGTCACCGCCATGGACTGGGTCCCTTCCGTCCTCTCCACCAGCCAGGCCAGGAAAAAGAGCACCGCGACCGCCAGCAGGGAGAGGATCAGTCTCAGATTCTTCTTCATCTTTCTCCCCTCCTCACACCTTGTCCGTCGTCTTTTCGCCGAACAGCCCCGTGGGCCGGAACAGCAGCACCACGATCAGCAGGGCGAAGGTGAAGGCATCCGAGAACGCCGTCCAGCCCGCCGCCTTGATCAGGTTCTCGCTGATGCCGATGATCAGCGCGCCGATCATCGCCCCGGGGATGGACCCGATGCCGCCGAACACCGCGGCGACAAAGGCCTTCAGCCCCGGCATGGCGCCGATGGTGGGCGTGACCGCCGTGTAGTTCGTGAAATACAGCATGGAGCCGATGGCCGCCATGGCGGAGCCGATCACGAAGGTGACGGAGATGACGCTGTTGATCTTGATGCCCATCAGCTGCGCGGTTTCAAAATCCACGGACACCGCCCGCATCGCCATGCCGACCTTCGTATGGTTGATCAGCATCACCAGAGCCACCACCAGCGCGATGGTCAAAAACGGCGTCGCGATCGTGACGATCTTCGTCGTGGCGGGCCCGATCTGGACCGTGCCGCTCAGGCCGGGAAGGCCGGGATACTGCTTGGCCAGGCCGCCCGTCAGATACCACATCAGGTTCTGCAGCAGATAGCTGACGCCGATGGCGGAAATCATGATGGACATCCGCGGCGCGGTTCTCAGCGGCTTGTAGGCGACGCGCTCCACAGTGAAGCCCAGCGCCACCGTCAGCAGAATGACCAGCGGAATCGAAAGGCCCACCGGCAGGCTCGCCGCCAGATAGACCATGAAGAAGCCGGCCGCGGTGAAAATATCCCCGTGGGCAAAGTTGATCAGCCGCAGAATCCCGTAGACCAGCGTATATCCGACCGCGATCAGCGCGTACTGACCGCCCACGGAAATGCCCGCCAGCAGGTACGGCAAGATGGTATTGAACATGCTGTTCTCCCTTTCCAGTCAGGATCCTTCAGGAAAAAGGGGGGACGCTGTATGACGCAGCGCCCCCCTGATCAGGTTTGGAATTATTCGGACACGGACTGCGTCTTCACAAAGTCAAAGGCGCCGGTTTCCGGATTGGCGTACTTGATATAGGCCATGTCCTTCAGGGCATCGCCGTTCTCGTCAAAGGCGATGGCGCCGGTCACGCCTTCGTAGGTGACGGAGGGCAGCGCCGCGGCGATGGCGGCGGGATCCGCGCTGTCCGCCGCCTGGATGGCGGTCAGGGCCACGTTGTAGGCGTCAAAGCCCAGGGCGGAAACCGCGGCGACGATGTCGTTGCCGCCGTTGTTGGTCTTCTTGCTCTCGTCGGCGTTCAGCCAGGCCTTGTAGCCGGTGACGAAATCGGCCGCGGCGGCGGAGTCGTCCTTCTCATCAAAGAAGGTGGAGCAGTAAACCTTCACGTCCTTGCCCTTCGCGGCGTCCAGGATCGCGGAGTTCTCCCAGGTGTCGCCCGCCAGGATCGGGAAGGTCACGCCCTGAGAGGCGGCCTGCTCGATGATCAGGGCGGCGTAGGTCGTGGCGCAGGGCGCGAAGATCACGTCGCAGCCGCCGTTGACCGCGTTGTTGATGTAGGCGGCAAAATCGCCGTTGCCTTCGGTGAAGTTCTCCTCAATCACGTCGCCGCCCAGCTTCTTGAAGGCGTCCACGAAATACTTGCCCAGGCCCACGCCGTAGTCCTCGCCCAGCATGGTCAGCACATAGGCCTTGGTGGCGCCCAGCTCCTTGGCGAAGTTGGCCATGACCGTTCCCTGGAAGGGATCCAGGAAGCAGATGCGCCAGTAGTAATCGCACAGCAGGGTCACGTTGGGGTTGGTGCAGCTGACGCCGATGGCGGGCACGCCGGCTTCCGCAAACACGTCGCCGCCGGCCATGGAGGCGCCGGAGCCGTAGGAGCCCAGCACGATGGAAACCTTCTCGCCCATCAGGGACTGGGCGGCGGAAACCGCCTTGTCCGTCAGGGACTGGTTATCCGCGACCACCAGCTCCACCTTGTATTCCTTGCCGCCGACCGTCACGGTCGGAGCCAGGCTGTTGGCATACTCGATGCCCAGGATCTCCTGCTTTCCGCCGGCGCCGTTGTCGCCCGTGGAGGGCTCAAAGACGCCGATCTTGATCACATCGTCGGCCAGCGCAAAGGCGGGCACCAGCATCATGACCGCCAGAAGCATCGCAAGCAGCTTTTTCATATTCTTTTCCTCCTGTTCTTTTCCCCATATGGGATGATGAACAAGTATAGCCCGCGCCCGGGGGAAAAACAACCCATGAACATAAAAAAGACAGGGGCGCGGCGCGCCTCCGTCTCTGTGTTCTCCGGGCATCCGCCCGGGCCGGGTTCCCGCTTCCCCTTCCGCCGCGGCGGGCTGTGCACCTACAGCAG
>CAMVBO010000430.1 GCA_947165745.1 uncultured Clostridia bacterium
TGGCCACGAAGCTGTCGCCGCCCAGGTGGCCCAGCAGCTCGTCCTCCAGCAGCGCGTCGCGCAGAGCGTGGGCATACCGCCGGATGATGACGTCGCCCTGCTGCTGTCCGAAGCGCAGGTTGATGATGCTGGTGCCCTTCAGGTTGAAGTAGAGGGCGCTGTAGCCGGACAGGCTGCCCTCCTGCATCCGTCGGCCCACCTCGCGCAGATAACCGCCGCTGTTGGGCAGGCCCGTGAGATAGTTGGTGTACATGCCGTTTCGCAGCTGGTCGATCAGCCGGAAGCGGCCGCTGTGCATGCCGTAGACGTCCACGATCACGTCCAGCACTTCAAACTCGTCCTCCGTCCAGGGCGCGGCATCCGCCAGCCGCAGCACGCGGAAGATCGCCTCGCCGCCGTCCCCGGCGTGCAGCACGCGGATATATGCGCTCGCTTCGTCGGCGGGGGCGCCCGCGTCATAGAGGTTCAGCGCGCCGCGCTTGCCCATGGGCAGATAGCGGTTTTCCGGCACGGCCAGCGTCACGTCCATCCGGGCGATGCGCAGTTCCAGGGCCAGGTCGTCCAGCGCCCGCTGGGATATCGAAGGCGTGTCGGAAGAACTGGCCAGCACGGTTATGAATCGTTGAAAGCTGTCGCTGAAATGAGCCATCCTGCGTCTCCTGTGTGTGGTTTATTGCCTGCGTAAGTTTCAAGGTAATCAGGTAATTCCAAGAACTTACAATGAATTATATCACAAATTTACCCGAAACACAAAGGGTATAGAGACAAATTTTGTCAATTATGAGGATATTTTGATCTGTTTGTTGAGACGGTGCTCTACAGGCGTTTTTCCGTCGAATGGCGTCGCGTGCGTGCGCTTTCGCGCATTTTCGGGCCGGGTTCACCTTGACAAAAGGTATGGCGCGGTCTATACTCAAGACATAAAACTGAATGAACGATGAATGGCACACCCGGCGCAACTGACGACATTCCCTTCAGGAAGGACACATGGTTGATGAAATACGATTTCTTGACAGGCAGCTACGCCGGGCGGGACGAAACCGGCATCCACAGGGTCTGCTTTGACCCAGCTGCCGGTTTTTGCGTTTTGGCGTCCGTAAAGGGACTGGAAAATCCGAGCTATGTGCTGGCGCACCCCAACGGCCGCGCGTTCTACGCCGTGGAGGAGACGGGGGAGGGCTGCGTCCGCGAAGGCCGTCTGGACGGCGATATGCCCCTGTCGCCGGTCATCTTTCCCACGGAGGGGGCGAGCCCCTGCCACCTGGCGCTGTCGGAGGATTTGCGTTATTTGTACGCGGCCAACTACTCCGGCGGGAGCCTGGCGGCCTTCGCGCTGGACGAGGCCGGCGGGATCACCGGGAGGACGGACGTGAGGCGGCACGTCGGCGCGGGGCCGAATGCCGCCCGCCAGGAGGCGGCTCACGTCCACTTTTCCATGGCGCTGGAGGGGCTTGTGTACGTCTGCGACCTGGGGATGGATGCGATCGTCATCTATCAAAACGACGCCGGGCATCTGATGGAGGCCGGGCGCGTCGCCATGCCCGCGGGCAGCGGCCCCAGGCACCTGGCCCACAGCGGGCGGCATCCGGGCTGGCTCTACTGCGTCGCCGAGCTGGACAGCCGCGTCTACGCCCTGCGCCGGGTGGCGGACGGCTGGAGCGTCGATCATGCCGCGTCCATACTTCCGCAGGTCTTCGCCGGGGAGAACATCGCCGCCGCCATTCGCGTCACTGACGACGGCAAATTGCTGCTGGCCTCCAACCGGGGGCATGACAGCATCGCCGTGATCCCCCTGGGGCCGGACGGCCGCCTGGGAGAGCCGGTCATCTCCCCCTGCGTGGCGGAGCCCAGGGACTTCGTCGTCTGCGGCGACTGCGTCCTCGCGGCCAGCCAGCGGGATTCCGTCATCCGTGCCTATCGACTGAACCGGGAAACACTGCGGCTGGAGGACACCGGCATGGGCCTTGAAATCTGCCATCCGGTCTGCCTCTGCCCGCTTAAATAGCCATCGATAAAAGGAGAATTGCCATGGAGAAGATCATTTCCGAAGGAGTCAACCGCTGTTCCAGTCCCAGCCAGCTGCGCATCACCGACATTCGCTTTACGGACGTGGTGGGCGCGCCGATGCACTGCACGCTGATGAAGATCTATACCAACCAGGGCATCGTGGGCCTGGGCGAGGTGCGCGACGCGGGCAACCGGGTGTTCGCCGAGATGCTCAAGAGCCGCCTGCTGGGCGAAAACCCCTGCAACGTGGAAAAGCTGTTCCGGCGCATCCGGCAGTTCGGCGGTCCCGCGCGCCAGGGCGGCGGCGTATGCGGCGTGGAGGTGGCCCTGTGGGACCTGGCCGGAAAGGCCTACGGCGTGCCGGTTTACCAGATGCTGGGCGGCAAGTACCGGGACCGGATCCGGATCTACTGCGACACCGACGTGGACGGCAAGCACACCGGCAGGGATATGGGCGCGGCCCTCAAGGCCCGCATGGACAAGGGCTTCACCTTCCTGAAGATGGACCTGGGCCTGGGCATCCTGAAGGGCGAGCCGGGCACGGTCTGCGCGCCGCTGGGCCT
>CAMVBO010000431.1 GCA_947165745.1 uncultured Clostridia bacterium
TAGACGCGGTTGGCGGTCATGGCGTCGAAGGCGTCGGCCACGCCGATGATGCGGCCGTACAGCGGGATATCCTCGCCCTTGAGGCCGTCGGGATAGCCCGTGCCGTCATACTTTTCGTGGTGATAGCGCGCGCCGTCCACCACGTGGTCGATCAGCGTAAAGTCCTTCAAAATATCCGCGCCCCGGGTGACGTGGCTCTTCATCACCGCGTACTCCTCATCCGTCAGCCGCGCGGGCTTGTTGAGCACGTTGTCGCGGATGCCGATTTTGCCGATGTCGTGGAGCAGCGCCGCGTTCTTCAGGTTTTCCAGCTCCTCTTCGCTGAAGCCCAGCTCCCTGGCGATCAGCACCGAATACTCCGACACCCGCTGGGAGTGCTGGCTGGTGCGCTCGTCCCTGGCGTCCACAGCCTTGGCGATGGCGGTGATCGTCTCCTTGCCCATCTGGATCTTCTGATTGGCCAGGGCCAGTTCATGCCGCTGAATGTCCAACATGCGCTGTATGCGTGTGCGGGCGAAGTACCACGTGAACCAGGCCACGGCCAGCATCGGCACAAAGATGATGTAGATAATGAACCACTGGTTGTCGTAAATTTCCTTCTCCTTCACCAGCCTGTAATCCCGCTGGCCGAGGATCTCCTCCTGGTTGTTGTCGAACACGGCCAGGTGGAAGGTGTACTCGCCGCTGGGCAGATTGGTGTAGGTGATGGTGCTCAGGCTGCTTTGGGGCACAATGGTCCAATCGGCGTCGAAGCCCTCCAGCCAATAGCCCACGCTGGGATCCTGGATGGTGTAGTTGATGACTTCGGGGTACATCTCGATCTTGCTCACGCCGCGGCCGATCTCTATGAGGCTGCTGCGGCCCAGGCGCTGCAGCTCGCCGTCCAGGCGCACGGTGCCCACCGTCATGCGGTAGGCGTTGCTGCCGGCGATATAGCTGGCCGTATCGATGATGTACACGCCGGTATCGCAGGGCAGGAACAGGTCGCCGCGCTCGTCGCAGTAGTTCCAGGAGTTGGCGGTCAGGGCGCTGTTCAGGCCGCTCTTCGAGTCCAGCAGCTCATAGCTGACGGCGTCGCTGCCGGAGAGCAGCTCATCCCGATCCACCACGTAGATGCCGGCGCTGCTCATCACGAACAGGGTGTCCCTGTCCTTGGCGAACACGTCGTAGTTGTTGAAATACGGGAAATTGTTGAGCGGGCGGATCGCGCCGGCGGCGTCCATGTAGCACAGGCCATTGCTGGTGACGATGAACACGCCCTCGCCCTTGGGGTCGGCCACGGTGCGCAGGATGACCTCAGAGGACAGGCCGTCCGACCGGGTAATCATTCGATTCACCTGGCCATCCTCGAATACGGCGATGCCGTCGCCGTCGGTGCCCGCCAGGATGCGGCCGTCCGGCAGCTCCGTCACGGTGAGGATCATGCTGTTGATCAGGCCGTCGGAATAGCCCACGGTGTCCACGATCTCGTGGTCCCGGATGAAGCTGACGCCGGTGTCGCCGCCGGCCATGATGGTGCCGTCTGACAGCTGGGCCACCACGCGGGCGCGATTGCCAAAGCTGCCGCTGTCGCTGTTGTAAAGGTGCTCGGTGCCGTCCGGCTCCACCTCCAACAGTCCGCTGCCGTAAGTGCACACCCACAGGTGATTGTCGCTGTCCACCAGCATGCAGCGGATGCGCACGCCGTCCAGGCGCTCGGTCAGGGCGCTGGCGACGCGCTTCTTGCAGTTCTCGTCCACCACATCCAGCCCCTTGTCGGTGCCGAAGTAGAACTCGCCCCGCCACTTCACCACCGTGTTCACCACGCGGCTGTCCATGCCCACGGTGCTGTACACGTCCTTGAAGGCCGAAGGCGCCATGCGCAAAAGGCCCAGGCGCGAGGACGTGAACCACAGGTTGCCCTGGTAGTCGATGAGCATGTTGTCGATGGAGTTGTTGAAGTCGTTGGTGTTGATGGGCTCGAAGTCGTCCTCCCGGGTGATGTAGCCCACGCCGTTGTCCGCGGAGATGAACAGCTCGCCGTTGTCAAGGTAATACAGGTCGTTGATATTCTTGAGGCCCTCGCAGTCGCGGATGTCGCGCTCCTCAAAGCGATCCCCGGTGACGTCGAACACGTAGATGTGGTTGGTGGAGGTGCCCGCCAGCAGCACGTCTTCCGCGTCAAAGCATACGCAGTTGAACTGCTCCTCGCCGCTGGGGAGCCGCAGGGAGCTGACGATCTGGCCCTTTTTCAGCAAAAACAGCCGGCCGTCGGAGGTGATGGCCGCCACATGGCCGTTTCCGTCCGCCGCCAGCTTGTCGGAATAATTGACCTCCCAGAGGGTGTTCACGGTCTTCAGGCCGTTGCTCAGTGTCAGCACCTGCATGCTGCCGGTGGTGCCCACGTAGTAATAGCCGTCGCTGCTCTGCACGATATCGCGCACGGAGTTGGACGGCAGGCCCTTGGACTGGTCCACCACGTTGGAGATTTCCTCATTGATGCAGATGGACAGGCCATTGTCGTTGGTGCCGATCCAGAGGCGGCCCTCCTCGTCCACGTACAGGCAGTTCACGTTGCGCACGGA
>CAMVBO010000432.1 GCA_947165745.1 uncultured Clostridia bacterium
TCCTTGCCGGCGGTGGAGATCTGCTGGCTGATCTCGGTGGCGGGCATCAGCAGCTCCGCCTGGGAGACGCAGTAGTTCTCCAGGAACACCACGTTGATCAGCTTGGAGGCCCTGGGATGCTTGCGCACCAGGTCGCCCACGGCGTTGATCAGCTTGATGGTCAGCTTCGCGCGATGGTAGCCGGGGGCAGCCTTGGCGCCGAAGATGAAGGTGCGGGCGTGGAACGACTGGTCCGGATGCTCGTCGATGTCGTTGTAGAGCATCATGATGCCCAGGGCGTTCATCAGCTGGCGCTTGTACTCGTGCAGGCGCTTGGCCTGGGCGTCGAAGATGCTCTCGGGGTTCATCTCGATGCCCTGGTGGCGGTAAACCTGGTCCGCCAGGCGCAGCTTGTTGTGGTACTTGATGTCGGCGAACTTCTGCTTGAAGGCCGCGTCGTCGGCAAAGGGCTTCAGCGCTTCGATTTTGCGCATGTCCTTGCGCCAGCCGTCGCCGATGGCCTCGTCGATCAGGCTGGACAGCTCGGGGTTGCACTGCATCAGCCAGCGGCGATGGGTGATGCCGTTGGTGACGTTCAGGAACTTCCTCGGCTCCAGCAGGTAGAAGTCGTGGAAGGTCTGCTTCTTCAGGATCTCGGAGTGGATGGCGGACACGCCGTTGACGGAGTGGGCGTAGGCCACGCACAGGTTGGCCATGTGCACCTGGTTGTAGGCCAGGATGGCCATGTGGCCGATGCGGTCCCACTGGCCGGGGAAGGCGTCCCACAGCTTTTCGCACAGGCGGCGGTTCAGCTCCTCCAGGATCATGTACACCCGGGGCAGCTGCTCGCGGAACAGGCTCTCCGGCCACTTCTCCAGCGCCTCCACCAGCACGGTGTGGTTGGTGTAGGCGAAGGTGCGGCGGGCGATGCTCTCGGCGGTGTCCCAATCCAGGCCGTAGTCGTCCAGCAGGATGCGCATCAGCTCGGGGATGGCCACGGCGGGATGGGTGTCGTTGATGTGGATGGCCACTTTGTCCGGGAAGATGGCCCAGTGGTAGCCGTAGACATCGATGAAGTCCTTGACGGCGTGCTGGATGGACGCGCTGGAGAAGAAGTATTGCTGCTTGAGGCGCAGCTCCTTGCCCTGATAGCTGTCGTCGTTGGGATAGAGGATCTTGGAGATGACCTCGGCCAGCTCGCGCTCCTCCATGGCCTGCACATACTGGCCGCGGTTGAAGTGCATCATGTCGATCTGCTGCGGAGAGCGGGCCGACCAGGTGCGCAGGAAGTTGACCATGGTGCTGTCGTAGCCCACCACGGGGATGTCATAGGGCACGGCCTGCACGGTCTTGTAATCCAGGTGGCGGTAGTAGACGCGGCCGTTGTCCTCATAGGACTCGATGCGCCCGCCGAAGTGGATGTCGACGGTCTCCTCGGGGTGGGGAATTTCCCAGATATTGCCGGCGGCCAGCCAGTTGTCCGGCACCTCCACCTGATAGCCGTCCACCAGCTTCTGGCGGAACAGGCCGTATTCATAGCGGATGGTGCAGCCCATGGCGGGCAGCTTCAATGTGGTCAGGGAATCCAGGAAGCAGGCGGCCAGGCGGCCCAGGCCGCCGTTGCCCAGGCCGGGCTCCGGCTCTTCCTCGAACACGACGTTGCGGTCGATGCCCAGCTCGTCCAGGGCCTGCATGTAATTTTTCTCGTTGACCAGGTTCACCATGTTGTTGTGCAGCGCGCGGCCCACCAGGAATTCGGCGGACAGGTAGTAAACCTTCTTGGCCTGCTGCTCCTTGCGAGCGCCGCGGGAATAGCTGCGGCGTTGCATGATCTCATCGCGCACCACCAGCGCCAGCGCCTGGTAAAGCTGCTCGGGCGTGGCGTCGCTGACGTCACAGGCAAACTGGGTGTGCAGCTTGTTCTGGATGCTGTCCTTGATCTGAGCGACGGTCATTCGTTCAAATTCCACAATAACACCTCCGGGTAGATATGGCTTTGCGGACGCGCTTGGGGACGAAACCGTTTGCGGCTTTCGCCGCGCGCCGCCGGCTTGCAAATATAGTCCGAATGTCACTATACCACATCACCCTTGATTGCGCAACGCATTGCATGTTGATTTTTTGGTTGAAAACGGGCTTGTTTTGGGCAATTTCCCTTGTGCCGACTGGCAGTTTGACAGTAGTTTGAGGATTTAGACAACAGGGAACAGGAATTAAGGAACGGGGTCAAGGGGCGGCAGCCATTATTCCTGTTCCCTTGGCCGCGGTTGTTGTTTTTCCGCTATGAATCCAATTTTCAGTTGACCTCTCCGCCAAAACCACCTATAATATATTCAATATCGCGATTGAAAGGGCGGTTTGAATATGAACACCGAGCTCTTGAGCTTATTGGAGAAGGACGCGCGGCTGACGCCGGCGCAGCTGGCCACCATGCTTGGGCCGGGAGGAGGCCGACGTGGCGGCGGAGATCGCCGATTACGAGAAGAACCACATCATCCTGGGCTACCCGGCCCTGGTGGACTGGACCAAGACCGACGACGAGCTGGTGACGGCGCTGATCGAGGTGCGCATCGCGCC
>CAMVBO010000433.1 GCA_947165745.1 uncultured Clostridia bacterium
GCGCGAGGGACAGCACCGAGCGCTGGCGGTTGCGATGAAACACGGCCAGGAAGTACAGCGTGGCGATCAGGTTGGACAGGCTCGTGGCGATGGCCGCGCCCAGCACCTCGCTGCCGCGGGGCAGCAGCACGAACATGAACAGCGGGTCCAGGCCGATGTTCAGCGCGCCGCCCAGGGCGATGCCGAAACCTGCCTGCACCGAATGGCCCTCCGAGCGCACCAGATGGCCCAGCAGCGCGTTCAGGCTCGTGGCCAGCCCGCCCAGCACCACCGTCCAGGTCAGGTACTGGCAGGCCGCGCCGTGCACCGACGGATCGCTGCCGCCCAGCAGGTCCACAAATGCGTCCATGCCCAGCCGCGCGGCCAGGGAGTACACGAGCGTCACCGCTGCGCAGCCCCAAAAGGCGAAGGCGGCCGTGGCCCGCGCCTTCGGCGCGTCGCCGGAGCCCAGCGCCCGGGCGATCACGCTGGCTCCGCCCACGCCGAACAGGTTGGATATGGCGGAGAGGAACATGAATGCCGGCATGCACACCGTTACGGCGGTGATCATGGCGTCGCTGCCCGCCAGGCCGATGAAGAAGGTGTCCGCCATATTGTAGATCACCAGGATCACCTGGCTGATGACGGTGGGAATCGCCAGCGCCAGCACCGCCCGAAGCACCGGCGACTGCTCGAACAGCCGCCTTTCCGCGATTTGATCCCGCACGCGATTCCCTCCTTTCACGGCCCTGGCGCGCAAAGCTGGCCCGGACTCTCGTAACGTTTTCGTTTTCTTTTAGGGTTGTTCTATTGTATATTGGTAAAATAATAAAGTCAAGTGATGTGTTGTTTGATATTGATAAGTATAGATTATGAATATCAGACGGCTTGCAGCGCTTCATGCAGTTTTGCCCCGGCGGGGCATCTTTCAGACAGAATATGCGCGTGACAGTGCAAAATCAACTGAAAACGACCGCTTTTCGAGCGGCTTCCGGCAAAGAGCTTATCATAAAATTAACGAGTAATATAACAAATCATTATCAATCAGGGCCGCGCAAGGGCTCCAAAAGGTTGTAATATTAATTTGAATGTGATAGCATCAAAATAGAGAACACCGACGGGAGGGCGCTTCATGCACTGGATGACCCGCGTGAAGGAGTTTTTCGGCGTGCAGGACATGACCACCGGCACGCCGATGACCAAGCTGATACAGTTTTCGCTGCCGCTGTTGATCGGCAACCTGGCCCAGCAGCTGTACAACACGGTGGACAGCATCGTGGTGGGCAAGTACATCGGCGACACGGCGCTGGCCGCCGTGGGCACCGCTGGCCCGATATTGAACCTGCTGCTGGTGCTGTTCATGGGCGTGGCCACCGGCGCGAGCATCCTCGCCAGCCAGTATTTCGGGGCCAGGGAGCGGGACAGCCTCAGTCGCGTGGTGGGCAGCACCATCATGCTGACGCTGTTCAGCGGCCTGCTGATGACGGTGGTGGGCGTGATCGCCTCGCCGCTGTTGATCGGCATGATCGCCCCGCCGGCGGACGTGGCTGAAGGCGCGGTCATCTACCTGAGGATCATCTTCCTGGGCATCCTGGGCGGCGGCGCTTACAACATCCTTTCCGGCGTGCTGCGGGGCATTGGCGACAGCTTTTGGCCCCTGGTTTACCTGGTGATCGCCTGCCTTCTGAACATCGTGCTGGACATACTCTTCGTGGCCAGCTTCGGCATGGGCATCGCGGGCGTGGCCTGGGCCACGATCATCGCCCAGGCGATCTCCGGCGCGCTGTGTCTTATCCGGCTGGCGCGCATGCGGGACATCATCGATATCAACCGCAAAACCCTGGTGCCGGACGGGCCCATCACCCGGCGGCTGTGCATGCTGGGCCTGCCCGCAGGCGTCACCCAGGCGCTGTTCTCCATGTCCGCCATCGTGGTGCAGGGGCTGACCAACAGCCTGGGCACGGCGGTGATCGCCGCGAACGTGGCCATCATGCGCGTGGACGGCTTCGCCATGATGCCCAACTTCACCTTCGGCACCGCCTCCACCACCTTCGTGGGCCAGAACATCGGCGCGCGGCGCATCGACCGGGTGCGCCAGGGGGTGAAGGACCTGATCAAGCTGGCGCTGGGCACTGCGCTGGTGCTGGTGGCCTGCATACTGCTGTTCGGCCACGGGTTGATCGGCCTGTTCACCGACACCGAGGACGTCATCACCATCGGCATCAAGGGCCTGCGCTGGCTGGCCCTGGGCTACATTGCCTTCGCCGTCGGCCAGGTGCTGCAGGGCGCGATGCGCGGCGCGGGCGAAACCATGGTGCCCATGTGGATTTCCATTATCTGCACCATCGTGGTGCGCCTGCCGCTGGCCTACCTGCTGGCCTTCCTGACCCGCTCGGAGACCTGGCCCAAGGGCAATCCCGAGGCGTTGTTCGCCTCGCTGCTGATCTCCTGGCTGCTGGGCATGGCCATGACCGTGTTCACCTACAAGCGCGGAGCCTGGAAGAGAAGGCTGCCGGAGGATCTGCTGAGGGAAAGTTGAGAGTTCAGAGTGGAGACAGAGTCCCCGCCCTGTAGG
>CAMVBO010000434.1 GCA_947165745.1 uncultured Clostridia bacterium
CGGTCTTGTCCACGCCCTCGACGGCGGTGCCGGTCATCACCATTTTGGAGGCGTATTCCTCCGCGGGCATCTCTATGTCAACATACTCCTTGAGCCACTTCATTGGGACTTTCATATCGTTCTTCCTCCCCTTCTCAGCGATACTGCGTCAGGAACCTCAGGTCGTTTTCATAGAGGTAGCGCAGGTTCGGGATGTTGTATTTCAACAGGGAAATGCGCTCCACGCCCATGCCGAAGGCGAAGCCGGAGTACTTGCGGCTGTCGATGCCGCACATCTCCAGGACCTTCGGGTTCACCATGCCCGCGCCAAGCACCTCGATCCAGCCGGTGCCCTTGCACATCCTACAGCCCTCGCCCTTGCAGTTGGCGCAGGTCAGGTCCACCTCGGCGCTGGGCTCGGTGAAGGGGAAGAAGGAGGGGCGGAAGCGGGTGGCGATGCCCTTGCCGTACATGGCGCGGGCGAACTCATCCAGCGTGCCCTTCAGATCGCCCATGGTGATGTTTTCGTCGATCACCAGGCCCTCCATCTGATGAAACACCGGGCTGTGGGTGGCGTCGGCCTCGTCGGCGCGATACACCCGGCCGGGGCAGATGACGCGGATGGGGGGCTTGCGGGTGGTCATAATGCGGGCCTGCACCGGGGAGGTGTGGGTGCGCAGCACGATGTTGTCGTCGATATAGAACGTGTCCTGGGCGTCCCGGGCGGGATGGTTCTTGGGCAGGTTCAACAGCTCGAAATTGTAGTGGTCATACTCCACCTCCGGGCCTTCCACCACCTCATATCCCATGCCCACGAAGATGTCCACCATCTTGCGCAGGGCGATGTTCATCGGGTGCAGCGAACCGGCGCTGCGCTCGGGGCCGGGCAGGGTCACGTCGATGGCCTCGGCGGCCAGGCGCGCGGCCTTTTCCTTCTCGGCCAGCTCGCCCGCCCGCTGTTCAAGCTTTTCCTCCAGCGCGGCGCGCACGTCGTTCACCAGCTGGCCCATCTTCGGCCGCTCCTCCGGCGGCAGCTTGCCCATGCCGCGCAGCAGGCCGGTCAGCTCGCCCTTCTTGCCCAGGACGGCCACGCGGATCTGCTCCAGCGTGGCGCTGGCCTTGGCCTCGTCGATGTTCTGCAAAACGCGCTCGCGGATCTCCCGAAGCATCTTTTCCATTCCAAATTCACTCCTCAAACCAGTGTTTTGCTGTTTTCAGGGCAAAACAAAAGCTTCGCCCGCAGGGGCGAAGCCGCATTGCTCCGCTGTACCACCCAGATTCACCGAACACATTGCGCATTCGGTCTCTCATCCTGATAACGGGAAATGAACCCGTCCCGACCTAATCGTCTCCTTTCAGCCGGGAAGCTCCGGAGTGAACTTCGCCCGCGCCGCCTCCGCCGCCCTTCCAGCCGTGGGGCCGCTCTCTTTCGACGCGCCTGCGGGTTACTCTCTCCATCAACGCCAAATTACAGCTATTTTAGCACAGGCGCCGCGAAATTACAACCGCTTATCCGTTATTTTACGGGAAATCGGGCTATTATGTGACAAGGGCGGCGCTGCTGTGGCACTGCGGGCGCTCCGGCAGCTTTCTGGAGCTGTCCGAGGGCCTGGACATCAACCTGTTCCGTTTCATATTGTAGTGTGTTTCTTAACACAATACTCTGATAAAGTGCGTTGACTTGCCACAGGTGAATGCCTACAATGAAGCCGATAGTTTATGAGGCTAAGTATTTTTCCAAAGGGGTTTGAAATATGAGAAAAATCGGCATCATCACCGACACCAATTCGGGCATGACGGCCCGAGAGGCGGCGGAATGCGGCGTCGTGCTGATGCCCATGCCGTTTACCGTGAACGGCAGGAATTACGTGGAAAACGTGAACATAAGCTACGCCGAGTTCTTCGAGCGCCTGGCGGGCGGCGCGGCGGTGGCCACGAGCCAGCCCTCCCCCGAGGATGTGACGAAGTGCTGGGACGCGGCCCTTCAAACCTGGGACCAGCTGATCTACATTCCCATGTCCAGCGCCCTTTCCAGCAGCTGCCAGAGCGCGCGGCTTTTCGCGGAGGACTATCCGGACAAGGTATTCGTGGTGGACAACCGCCGCATCTCCATCAGCCAGAAGCAGTCCGTCTATGACGCGCTGAAGTGGCGGGACGAGGGCTTGAGTGTCCGGGAGATCATCCAAAACCTGATGGACACCGCCATGGAGGCCAGCATCTACCTGACCGTGGACGACCTGAAATACCTTAAAAAGGGCGGCAGGATCACGCCCTCGGTGGCCGCCATTGGCACGGTGCTGAACATCAAGCCCGTGTTGCAGATCCAGGGCGGCAAGCTGGACACCTACAAGAAGGTGCGCGGCCTGCACGCCGCCCAGAACACCATGCTGGATGCCGTCCGCAGGGACCTGGACGAGCGCTTCAAGGACACGCCCGTGCTCCTGCGCACCGCCTACACCGGCGACGCCGACGTGGGCCGGGTATGGAACGCCCAGGTGCAGGAGAAGTTCCCCCAGTTTGAGGTCACCGGCGATCCCCTGCCCATCAGCATCGCCTGCCACGT
>CAMVBO010000435.1 GCA_947165745.1 uncultured Clostridia bacterium
CACCAGCGAAGCGTGGAAATCCCGATACTTCCCGTCCGCCAGACCTTCCAGGCGCTGAACGAGGGCAGGCATGTCATACGCGGTTTGCATAAATATCACCAATTAACAGTTTACGGCGAATGGCGCGGATTGTCAAGGGGGAGGGAACAGGGAGTGGGGAGCAGGAATAGCGGCTGCGCGCGGATGCAGGGGCGGCGTTGCGCCGCCCGCCGGAGAGGCAACCTGCATCCGCTGTTCCGCGCGGCAGCGAATGGGGCCCGGGGCAATGCCCCGGCGCGGCAGCAGGGGGGGCCCGGGGCAATGCCCCGGGCCGTCATACTATTCCCGCTTGTGGCGCTCTTCCCGTTCACGTCGCTCGGCGGAGACCTCCTCGGCGGTCTTGACCCGCTGGCGCACCGCGCCGCGATAGCCCTCGTTCGTGGGAATCAGGCCGCCCCGGGCAAAGCGCGCCTCCGCCAGGGCGATGGCCTCTTTGTACTGGGGCAGCCACGCCTCCTGGGCGATCAGCATCTCGTCCACCATCTGCCACACCTCCGGCGGGTTGCACACCGCGCCGGTCAGCGGGTCCATCAGCGCCGCCTGCTTGAGCAGCTCCGCGTTGCCGGACACGGCCGCCTCCACGGCCAGCCTTTGCACCCACACGGACTGGCTGCACACCGCCGCGCAGCCCAGGGGCAGCTCGCCCACCTTCGGCACGGAAATGCCGTTGCCGTCCACATAGCAGGGCACTTCCACCACGCACTCGTCCGGCAGATTGGCGATCGCGCCATGGTTCATCACGTTGAAGTGGCCGCGATAGGTTCGGCCCGTCTCCAGCGCCTCGATGATATAGCTGCCGTGCTCGCTGCTGCGCTCGCCGCCGTCGTAATGCTTCGGCGGCTCGGCCATCAGCTTCGGGAACTCCGTCTCGAACCAGTTTCGGTTCTCCCGGGTCTCCCGCAGGTAGCCGCCGGTTTCGCCGTTGATCCAGCTGGACAGGTCGATCCACCTTTCGATTTCACCCGGCCGCTTGCGGTACCAGGCCACGTATTCCGACAGGTGCCCGTTGGACTCGGTGGAATAGTAGCCGAAGCGGCGCAGCACGTCGATGCGCACCTTCTCGGTGCGGCTGTACTCCGGGTGCTTCTCGAAGCCCTCCAGCAGTTTTCCGATCATCTCCCGGCCGTTGTGCTTCACGGACAGATACCAGGTCTGGTGGTTCAGCCCCGCGCAGATCACGTCCAGCTCCCTGCGGTCCTTCAGCCCCAGCACCTGGGCGATCTGCATCTCCCCGTGGATCTCCCCGTGGCACAGGCCCAGCGTGCGCACGCCGCCATACTTGATGCAGGCCCAGGTGAGCATGGCCATGGGGTTGGAGTAGTTGAGCAGCAGCGCGTTCGGCTCGGCCACCTCGCGGATGTCCCTGCAGAAGTCCAGCACGGCGGCGATGCCCCGCTGGCCGTACATGATGCCGCCGATGCACAGCGTGTCGCCCACGCACTGGTCAACGCCGTATTTCAGCGGGATGTCGATGTCCGTCTCAAAGGCCTCCAGACCGCCGATGCGCACGCAGTTCACGATGTAGCGCGCGCCCTTCAGCGCCTGGCGGCGGTCGGTGGTGGAAAAGATCCTCGTGGGAACGCCGTTGGCGTCCAGGTCCCGCTGGCACAGGCGGGTCACCATGTCCAGGTTGACCGGATTGATGTCCGTGAAGGCCACCTCGATGCCACGCAGCTCCGGCACGGACATGATGTCGGTGAACAGGGTGCGGGCGAACGTGAGGCTGCCCGCGCCGATGATCGTCAGCTTGAATGCCATGGATTCTGCCTCCTTTGGGCGATAGGGTTCATATGCGCTCAAACACCGGGATGCGCTCCAGCGGCGCGTCCACCTGTACGGTCTCGCCGCCGACGAACACCTCGCCGGTGTCCACGTCCCGCCAGGCCCCGGCGGGCAGGTAGACCAGGCGCTGGCGCGCGCCGGCTTCCAGCACCGGCGCCACCAGGTATTTGTCGCCGAACATGTACTGGTCCCGGATGCCCGCGCAGGCGGCGTCCTCCGGGAAGGCGTAGAACATGGCCCGCATCAGGGGCGTGCCCGCCTCGTGGGCCTGAAGCATCAGGCCGCGGATGTAGTCCCGCAATGCCTCGCGCCGCTTCATGTACTTGACGAGTATGGGATAGGCTTCCTCGCCGTAGCTCCACACTTCGTTGTCCGCGCCGGAGCCCAGCGTCTGCGTGCCGTTCTTGCGGCACACGTCTTCGGACGGCTTGCGGTCGCCGTGCAGCCGCATCACCGGGCAGTAGCAGCCCCACTCAAACCAGCGGATGAACAGCTCCCGGAATTCCGGATTCTCCGGCCAGCCGTCGTGGAAGCCGCCGATGTCCGTGGTCCACCAGGGGATGCCCGCGACGCCCATGCTCAGCCCCGCGCAGATCTGGCGGCGGAAGTCCTCCCACCGGCTCATAATGTCGCCGGACCACACCAGCGCGCCGTAGCGCTGGCTGCCCGCCCAGGCGCAGCGCAGCAGGTTCACCGGGTT
>CAMVBO010000436.1 GCA_947165745.1 uncultured Clostridia bacterium
AACATCTTCCGCGACCCCCGCTGGGGCCGCGGCCACGAGACCTACGGCGAGGACCCGCTGCTCACCAGCCAGCTGGGCGTGGCCTATGTGCAGGGCCTGCAGGGCGAGGGCGAGACCATGAAGTCCGCCGCCTGCGCCAAGCACTTCGCGGTGCACTCCGGCCCGGAGGCGCTGCGCCACCACTTTGACGCCGTGGCCTCGAAAAAGGATATGGCGGAGACCTATCTGCCCGCCTTCCATGCCCTGGTGGACGCCGGGGTGGAGGCCGTGATGGGCGCCTACAACCGCACCAACGGCGAGCCCTGCTGCGGCAGCCACCAGCTGCAAAAGATCCTGCGGGACGAATGGGGCTTTGAGGGCCACTTCGTGTCCGACTGCTGGGCCATTCGGGACTTTCACACCGGCCACATGGTCACCGACACGCCGGAGGAATCCGCCGCGCTGGCCCTGAAGGAGGGCTGCGACGTGAACTGCGGCAACACCTACATCTATATGATGAAGGCGCTGGAGCAGGGGCTGGTCACCGAGGAGCAGATCCGAAAGAGCGCCGTCAGGCTGTTCACCTGCCGGTATATGCTGGGTTTGATGGACGGCAGCGAGTACGACGACATTCCCTATACGGCGGTGGAGTGCGACGCGCACATTGCCAGGGCCGACGAGGCCAGCCGCAAGGCCTGCGTGCTTTTGAAGAACGACGGGCTGCTGCCGCTGTCCGCCGACAGGCTGAACACGCTGGGGGTCATCGGCCCCAACGCCAACAGCCGCGCCGCGCTGATCGGCAACTATCACGGCACGTCCTCCCGCTATGTCACCGTGCTGGAGGGCCTGCAGGACGCGCTGGAGGGCAAGGCCCGGGTGCTCTACGCCCAGGGCAGCCACCTGTTCAAGGACCGTGAAGAAAACCTGGCCGTTCCGGACGACAGGATTTCCGAGGCGCTGGCCGTGGCGGAGTGCTCCGACGCGGTGGTGCTGGTGCTGGGCCTGGACGAGACCCTGGAGGGCGAGGAGGGCGACACCGGCAACGCGGCGGCCTCCGGCGACAAGGCGGACCTGCTGCTGCCCGAGAGCCAGCGCAGGCTGATGGACGCGGTGCTGGCCGTGGGCAAGCCAACGGTGATCTGCTTGATGGCGGGCAGCGCCATCGACCTGGGCGCGGCCGCGGAAAGGGCCGACGCCGTGCTGCTCACCTGGTATCCCGGCGCCCGGGGCGGCAGGGCCGTGGCGGACATCCTGCTGGGAAAGACCTCTCCCTCCGGCAAGCTGCCCGTGACCTTCTATCACAACGATCAGCTTTTAAAGATGCCCCAGTTCACCGACTACGCCATGGCGGGCCGCACCTATCGCTACATTGAGGAAGCGCCGCTGTATCCCTTCGGCTACGGCCTGACCTACGGCGACTGCCGGGTGGCGTCGGCCAGGCGCGTCGATGGCGGCGTGGCGGCGGAGGTCGTCAACGCCGGGACCGTGGACACCGAGGAGGTCGTGCAGGTCTACGCGCAGAACGAGGGCTCGGAAAACGCCCCCCGCAACCCGAGGCTCGTGGCCTTCAAGCGGATTCGCGTTCCCGCCGGGCAGACCGTGAAGGTCGCCCTGGACATCCCCGCCGAGCGGCTGAAGGTGGTCGACGCCGACGGCCGGTTCGTGGACGAGGGAACCCCCGTGTTCTATGTCGGGCTCGGCCAGCCGGACGCGCGCACCGAGGCGCTGACCGGCAAGAAGAGCGTGAGGATATAGCCTGTCGGCAGGGGCTGTCTCATTTCTGAGACAGCCCCTTGCCGCCCCTGCGGTGATAAAGGAGACGGATTGCCACGTCGGGCTTGCGCCCTCCTCGCAATGACATACAACGCGCACACACAATGTCATTGCGAGGCCGCAGGCCGTGGCAATCCGGCCCCCAAAAAACCCGTTCCCCGGTCTCCTTCGGAATCATTTTCCAAAGGAGCCGGGGAACGCTCTTATTTCACTTGCCTTTGCTTCACTTGCCTATCCGTTCTTCCGCACGCTCAGCGCGGCCTGTTCGCCGTTGATGTTCCAATCCTTGGCGTAGGCGTCCGCAGGGGCGTCGGCCTCGGCGATGGCGGTGGCCAGCACGGCGGAGGCGATGGCGTCGGCGTTGTTTACGATGGCGGCGGCCAGCGTGTCGGTGGTCCGGTAGGTGACGGTGATGCGGTCCACCACGTCGAACCCGGCCTCCTTGCGCATGGTCTGCAGCTTGCTGATCACCTCGCGCACATAGCCCTTTTCGATCAGCGCGGGGGTGAGGTTGGTGTCGATGACCACGGTCATGCCGCCGTCGCTCTCGGCCACGAAGCCCGGCTTCTGGGCGGGGGCGATCAGGCAGTCGTCCTTGGTCAGCGCCACCTCCGTGCCCTCGATCTCAAACTTCACGCTGCCGTCCTTCTCCAGGGCGTCGACGAATTCGTTGCCGTCCACGTCCTTCAGGTAGGCGCCGATCTTGCCCAGCAGCTTTCCGTACTTCGGGCCCAGGGTGCGCATCTGGGGCTTGATCTG
>CAMVBO010000437.1 GCA_947165745.1 uncultured Clostridia bacterium
CGCGGCAGCGAATGGGGTCGAGCGCCCCGCGCTCGCGCGCGGCAGCGAATGGGGTCGAGCGCCCCGCGCTCGCGCGCGGCAGCGAATGGGGTTAAGCGCCCCGCGCTTATTCGATCACGCCGCCCTCGACCACCAGGTTGTCCGGGTCGACCGCGTCGCCGTAGACCGCCTTGAGGGTGGCCTCGTAGTCGGCGTGGAAGAACTGCTCGTCGGCCAGCTTGACGATCTCGTCGTTCACGAAGGCCAGCACGGTGTCGTTGCCCTTCTGCACGGCGGGAGCGATGGTGTCCAGGCTGCCCAGGCTCTCCACGCCTACGGTGAAGCCGGGGTTTTCAATGGCCCAGGCCAGCACCTCGGTGTTGTCGGTGGACAGGGCGTCGCCGCGACCGTCCAGCAGGGCGTTGAAGGTCTCGGTGTAGGTGTCGAACTTCAAAAGGTTCACGTCGGGCTCGTTGGCGGTGAACCAGGTTTCGGCGGTGGTGCCCTTGGAGACGATCAGAGTCTTGCCCCGCAGGTCTTCGACGGAGGTGATCAGCGCGGCGTCCGGGCTGACCACGCCCAGGGCCACCTTCATGTAGGGCAGCGCGAAGTCAACGACCTCGGCGCGCTCCGGGGTGACGGTGAAGTTGGCCAGGATGATGTCCACCTTGGCGCTGGTCAGGTATTCCACCCGGTTGGGCGCGTCCACGCTCACCAGCTCCAGCTCCACGCCCAGGTCCTCCGCCAGGCGGCGGGCGAAGTACACGTCGTATCCCTGGTATTCGCCGGTCTCGTCCACGTAGCCGAAGGGCTTTTTGTCGCTGAACACGCCGATGGTCAGCTTGCCGCTGTCCTTGATTTCGTCCAGGGTGCGGGCCTTCGCGTCGGCCAGCGCGGCGGGAATCAGGGCGATGGCCAGGGCCAGAATGATTGCAAACAGCTTCTTCATGGTGATCTCTCCTTCTCATTGGTCGATGGGTTTCGGGTTTGGATATATATAAACAGGCGGAACGGAATGAACGTTTGCGTCGTCCATTCCGCTCCGCCTGTATATATTGGGTTCCATCGGAACACGTCAATAGGACCGGCAGGGCATCGGGCGACGCTGTCGGCACATACAACACAGGCTCCAGGCGCGGAAGTTATGCTTCATGGGGTCGCCCTCCTTTCACTACAGTTTTTGTAGGAATTGCCGTTATTATAATGCGGCGCGGGACAAATGTCAATGGGTTTGCGAGGAATTAACAAAGAGTGTGGAGTGTGGAGAGTGGAGAGTGGAGTTGAAGAATGCTGCTGCCGCGTCGTCATAAGGCTGCTTTGCGGGAATGAGGGATTGAGCATGATGCACATTGTTGCGCGGCAAACTCAAACTCCACACTCCAAACTCAAAACTCCACACTCTATTTCACCGCGTCAAACTCGAAGGTGTCCAGGAACCGCCTTGCGCGCTCGGTCTGCGGGTGGTGGAAGAATTCCCTGGGCGGGGCCTCCTCCAGCACGCTGCCGCCCTCCAGGAACAGCACCCGGTCGGCTACGGCCTCGGCAAAGCGCATTTCGTGGGTGACGATCAGCATGGTCATGCCGTCCCGGGCCAGGTCCAGCACCACGTTCAGCACCTCGCGTACCATCTCCGGGTCCAGCGCGGCGGTGATCTCGTCCAGCAGCAACAGCCTGGGGTGCATCAGCATCGCCCGCACCAGCGCCACGCGCTGCTTCTGGCCGCCGGACAGCTGGCGGGGCAGGGCATGCAGCTTCTCCGCCAGGCCCACCCGCTCCAGGGCCTTCTCCGCCTCGGCCTCCACCTCCAGCCGGGGCCGCTTCATGGCCTGCACCGGCCCCAGGGTCAAATTGCCCAGCACGTCCATGTGGGGGAACAGGTCGTAGCTCTGGAACACCATGCCCACTTGGCGGCGCACCTGCACCAGGTCCGCGCCGGTGTCGATGCGCTTCCCGTCCAGCAGGATCTCGCCGCCGTCCGGGCGCTCCAGCCCGTTCACGCAGCGCAGCAGCGTGCTCTTGCCACAGCCGCTGGGGCCCACCACCACGATCACCTCGCCCTCCGCCAGCGTGAACGACACGTCCTTCAACACGCCGTTGCCGTCGAAGCGCTTGCTCAGGTGTTTGACTTCAAGGATCGGATTATCGCTCATTGTGATCGCTCCGTTCTGTATTGAGAGTGGAGAGTTGAGTGTGAAGTTATGGTGCAAATCCTTCGGATTTGATTTTATTCAATGGAGAATGCCGCTGTACTGCTTCCGACCACATGTCAGTTGAGGCTGTAACGATGGGCTCGGGTTGAATCAAGAGAAATCCGTCAGGATTTCTTCCTGAACTCCACGCTCCACACTTCACACTCCACTCTCTTTTACGCCCACTTCTTTTCCAGCCGCCCCGCCACCAGCGAAATCGGCCAGCAGGCGAAGAAATAGAGGAAGAACACCACGGCGTAGATCCAGACCGCGGCCTGGGGGGCGTCATAGCGGGCGGCGTCGATGATCTGGCTGCCCACCTTCAGCACCTCCACCACGCCGA
>CAMVBO010000438.1 GCA_947165745.1 uncultured Clostridia bacterium
AACGGCAGCGGTATGCACACCAATATGAGCCTGTTCAGGGACGGCAGGAACGTGTTCGCCGATCCCTCCGACAGTCGCGGCCTGAGCAAAGAAGCCTATTCTTTCATCGCCGGCATCCTGGTTCACGTGCGCGGCATGGCAGCTATCACCAACCCGCTGGTGAACAGCTACAAGCGGCTGGTGCCGGGCTATGAAGCGCCCTGCTACCTGGCCTGGAGCGCCAGCAACCGAAGCGCGCTGATCCGCATTCCCGCCTCCCGGGGCATGGGCACCCGCGTGGAGCTGCGCTGCCCGGACCCGAGCTGCAACCCCTACCTGAACATGGCGGTCTGCCTGGCGGCGGGCCTGGACGGCATCGAAAAGGGCCTGACGCCGCCGGAGGAGATCACCGAGAACATCTTTGCCATGGACGCGTCCACCCGCGCGGCCAAGGGCATCGAGAGCCTGCCGGGGACGCTGCACGAAGCCGTGAAGTGCCTGAAGGCCGACGAGGTCATCTGCAAGGCCCTGGGCGAGCACGTGCTTTCCCAGTACGTCGAGGGCAAGGAAAAGGAATGGGACGCCTACCGGACGCACGTGAGCAGCTGGGAGATCGACAGGTATCTGGTGATGTACTGAGGTGGACGGGAGAGCAAGCTCCCCCGCCACGACCACCCCTACCAGATTTTGCTTGGGGCGTAAAGCCTCCGGTCGCAAAATCTGCAAGGATGCCGTTTTTGTTCTGGTCGACAGGCTCCCTGCCACAAAAACGGCCCCGTCGGCGACTTGCTTGAATCATTGATTCAAGCAGGTCGGTCTGCGAAGCAGACTGCGAAACCTATGGTTTCGCACCTTGCGGCGTACACGCCGCCGCGCACGATTGAGAATCGGGGCGCTGCCGCCCCCGATACCCCAGGCAAGACAGTGAGGTGAAGCCAGTGGCCAGGATCGTGATTGCCAGCGCCTCTGAGGCCAGCCGCAACCAGCTTGCGCGGCTGCTGGCCTCCTCGGGCTATACCGTGTTTCGCCTGTGCGCTTCGGAGGGCGAACTGCGGCGGACGATGACGGAATGCGAGGATGGCATCGTGCTCGTCTCCGGCATGCAGCCGGATGACATAGCTGCTGACTTCGAGGACTGCTTCCAATTCCTGTTGATCGGCAGGCCGGAAGCGCTCAACGCCTGTGAATCGCCGCAGGTATTCAAGCTTTCCTATCCCTGTTCCGGCAGCGCGGTCATAGGCGCGGTGGAGATGCTGTCCCAGCTCCACTATATGCGCCTGCCCCACCGAGAGGGCCGGGACAAGGCGCTGGTGGAGGACGCGAAGCGCCTGTTGATGGACAAATACCGAATTGACGAGCCGGAAGCACATCGGCGTATGCAGCAGTACGCCATGCGGCACAACATGAAGATGACGGATTATGCCGCGCAGTTGTTACAAGGGGGTTCCAACGATGTATGACCAGCAATACCCGCTCTATCACCCCGAACTGGAGCATGAATCCTGCGGCGTCGGCGCGATCGTCGATCTGAGCGGTCGCGCCACCCACCGCACCGTGGATCAGGCGCTGACCATCGTGGAGCGCCTGGCCCACCGGGCGGGCTCGGACGCCCTGGGCACCACCGGCGACGGCGTCGGCATCATGACCCGGCTGCCCCACGAATTCTTCTCCGCATGGGCGCGGGAGGAAGGCATATCCCTCGGCAAGCCCGGCGACTACGGCGTCGGGATGTTCTTTTTGCCGGAGGACGAGGTGGGCGTGGGCAACATCTGCCGCATCTTCGACCGGCTGGCGGCATCGGAGGGCATGGCCGTGCTGGGCTGGCGGGACGTGCCCTGCCACCCGGCCCAGCTGGGCGCGGGCGCGCGGCGCACCATGCCCCGCATCCGCCAGTGCTTCCTGAAGCGGCCCGAGGGCGTCCTGTCCGACTCGGACTTCGACCGCAGGCTGTACATCCTGCGCCGAGTGTTTGAAAAGCAGGACACGGACACCTACATCTGCTCGCTGTCCTGCCGCACCGTCGTCTACAAGGGCATGATGCTGGTCAGCCAGCTGCGCTCATTCTACGACGATTTGCAGGACGTGCGCTATGTGTCCCGGATGGCCATGGTGCACTCCCGCTTCTCCACCAACACCTTCCCCAGCTGGTCCAAGGCCCATCCTCAGAGGTTCCTGCTGCACAACGGCGAGATCAACACCATCCGCGGCAACCACGACCGCATGAAGGCCCGGGAGGAGACCATGCGCTCGGCGGTCATGGGCGACAGCATGATGCGGGTGCTCCCCGTGGTGGACCCGGACGGCAGCGATTCCCAGATGCTGGACAACACGCTGGAATTCCTGGCCATGAACGGCTTTCCGCTGCCGCTGGCCGGGATGGTGCTTCTTCCGGAGCCCTGGCAGGGTGAGCGGGAGCGGAAGCCCTGGCACGACCTGTACCGCTACTACGCCACGATGATGGAGCCCTGGGATGGCCCCGCCGCCATCCTCTATTCCGACGGCGACAGCGTGTGCGCGTCGCTGGACC